>JBJENA010000067.1:0-36143 GCA_051879955.1 Wujia sp. | reverse complement strand
ATTGGCAACGCGAACCTTGCCGACATCCTGCCAACCGTAAAAATGATATTCCATCCTTCAGCCTCTTTACTTTCCATCATTTATGATTTGAATCTGACACATCTTCATCGCCTCAAGGGCACGTTCATGACTCTTTGGTGTAACACCGGCACAACAAGCTGCGTCCACAAACATCGGTACTTCCGGTAGATTTGCCTTAATGACCATGGCATTTGAAATCACACAAATATCTGTACAAAGACCAATCAATGTAATGCTCTCTATCGCGTCTTCCTGACTCTTTTCAAATAACATCTGTCCTAACGATACACTTCCAAAGGTCGGCTTATCTATCATGTCAGCATCCCCTGCAAGCTCCTGCAGCTGCGGTACAATCTGCCAGCCCTCCGTATCCTTGATGCAATGTTCAACCGGAAGAAAGCTTCCTTCCTGCGTCTGCAGATAATTTTCAAAATGAGTATCTCTTGTAAAAATCACAAGGTCCCCTTGTTCTTTTGCCTGACGAATTTTTTCCTCCACCTTTGGAACAATGGCAACCGCCTCTTTTGTTCCAAGCGCGCCATCCACAAAATCCTTTTGCATATCAACGACTACTAAAACCTTCATCCTCGTCCTCCTCGTATAACATGTATCGCCACTCATTTCGTTCGGCGGCAGTTTGCCGGAACGCTTCTACCGCAAATCATATCATAGATTCACAAGAAATAACATACTTGTCTGTTATTTCATCCCATTTGGATATAAGATTCGGTAATAATCCTTATCGATCATCAAATCTGACATCGCAAGCTTGTCCTCTACCTTCTGCATCTGTTTTTCCAGATATCCTTCCGAAAGGGAAGACTCCGGAACCAGATAGGTTGTTTCTCCGGTCTTCGCATTGTATCGCACCTTATCTGTAATAAAACTGTGATCTGAAAAAATGACCAATGGTTCATATTCAGACAGCATATCCGCTCCTGCAAGGATTCTCGAATCATAGGTGACGCCCAGAAGATTCAATACTGTTGGCAAAATATCTACACTTGCACATGGCTTTTCTACTTCTAACGGAAATTGAATATCCTCTTTCCACTTATCCTTCTTCATGGACGAACTCCAAATACCCACACAGCTTCTGTGTAATTCAAAATGATCATCCGCAGTCCCCGGTACTGCGCACAGAGTATCGATTCCTGCATCCGAAAGTCCATATGGATAATGATCCGACGCTACCACAAATAAGGTTTCATCCAGCTTTCCGGCTTCCGAAAGCTTCTCCATCAAAAAGCCCAATGCCTTATCTAATTCCATCTGCGCTGCGATATATGCCACACATTCCTCGTCCAGATTGCGATTTGCACACAGACGCTGCGCCTCCTCGCGATTCTTCGTACTCATGGCATTGTATGCATAAGTATAAGGCAGATGTCCACTGAAGCTCATAAAATACATTACAAATTTTGACTTGTTTATAAACTCCTCATAGACCGCTTCCATGGTATCCAAATCCGAATACGGCGTGTAATATGGAATCTCCAAACCATAATCAATTGCTTTGAAATCATATCCCATATTCTCATGGGTTTTGCTGCGATTATAATAATAAAAGTCAAAATCATGATATGCCTTTGCCACATATCCACGCTCTTTCAATGCATTTCCAAGTGCATACGGCTGATAGGTTTCCTCAGACTTATAAAAGCTCCAATCCTCAGAACAAGGATACTGACCGATACAATTCACATATTCTCCGTCTATCGTGCTGTGATACCAAAGCGGATTGTAAAACTGCTTTGCCACAATCCCTTCGTTCATGATCTTATACAGATTCGGGGTACATTCTTCACTGATTGCATAGCCTGCCAGACTTTCCGCTGTTACAAACACCACATTGTAATCTTCAAACAATCCGGTATAAGCATTCTTCTTTGTCGGCTTCACACTGCTATAATACGCTGTCAAATTCTTTACTTCTTCATCCTCTGTCCGGTTATACACTTGCGTCAAATGGATACGCGAATCCAATTGATACTCATATTCCTTTGGTTTTTCTACGTCTTCCTTTGCATCTGTTGACGTTGCAGTCTCCACTGCATCCAAAGGTGTTGCATTGAATGCTTCTTCCTGCAACTCATAGCTGCTCACCTGCTTCTTTCCAAAGAGCATCGTTTGCGCATCCTTCCAGGTGGTGACACCAAGCCCCAGCTTATTCATGGACAATTCTAAAATGAAATTCTCATGAAAAAGCCTCTTTGCACTGTGCATCCCACTGCCCCAGAGTCCAAGTGTCGCAATCAATACAACCGGGCAAAGAACGGCAAGTAACAGGTTGCAAAGACGTGCTCGTACTGAAGTCGATGCAAACTCCACACCTTTTATATGCAAAAATACCAGGATACCTATCGGCATCATAAGTGCCAGAATATATCCCACATTACTGCGAATTGCCTGCCACATGACCACGCGAAAGTTCATCGCATTTTCTGCACCCTGTACAGATACCAGGCTCAAAAAGGTTCCGAATATCCGATAATATATGAGTGCAATCACAGGATAAACGCAGCTAAGTGCTAACAATACATAAGATACTATCACATTCACCCATTTGCCAAACAACTCTGTCAACGCACCAATCACAAGCCCTGCACAGCCTCCAAACAACAGAGGGAGCATTGCCTGTACATGAAACTCCTTGAAAACGGCTACATGATACAGCCATTCAATATATATCCCAACCAGCGAAAAAAACACCATCCGCCAATGTGTCTTTATCCTATCAAACATATGTACATCCATCCTATTTTTTTAAGTCTTTTCCTACATATATACTTCTATCAAACCAAAAAGACAAGACTTGACATGCATTTTTTCTTTTATTATTCTAATACTATCTTATCATTACATTTCATGATTATGAAATGTATGTTTTGCATATAGAAGGAGAAATCATGGAAAGTTATGAGAGCTTTGCAGCCGTGTATGATACCTTGATGGATAATATTCCGTATGATGAATGGTTTGCGTATCTGCATGAACTGCTTCAGGAATATAATATCAAAGATGGCATCATCGCAGAGCTTGGATGCGGAACCGGAAATATCACAGAACGACTTTCAAAATGTGGCTATGATATGATTGGTATTGACAATGCGCCTGCCATGCTGGAGATTGCAAATCGAAAGAAGGCAGAAAATCAGACCTCGACCTTATATCTGTGTCAGGATATGCGAGAGTTTGAATTGTTTGGAACGGTCGGAGCCATAATTTCCATCTGTGACAGCGTAAACTATATTCTTGATGAGGAAGAGTTAACCGATGTGTTCCGGTTGGTGAATAATTATCTGGATACAGACGGTATCTTTATCTTTGATTTCCACACGCAGCATTATTACCGCGATATTGTCGCTTCCTCTACGATTGCTGAGGACAGGGATGACATCAGCTTTATCTGGGACAACTACTACGATGAGGAAACAGATGTCAATGAGTTGGCACTGAGTCTGTTTCTTCGCGAGCAAGAGGATTTGTTCCGCAAATACGAGGAGCTTCATCTGCAGCGCGGATATACCGTGGAAGAGATGAAACAAATTGTGGAAGCATCCGGTCTTATCTTATTGCAATGCTATGATGCTTTCACCCATGCCCCTGCTACCGAAGACAGCGAACGTGTCTATATCATTGCACGAGAGCACACAACTGCAGGGGATAAATTTGCGATTGCACAAAATTTTCAAAAGAATGGAGAATAAATCATGTCTGACTATATTGTACGCGGTATGGCCGCAAATAACCAAGTACGCTTTTTCGCCTGTAATTCTACAGACACTGTAGAAAAAGCGCGCATCACACACAACACAAGTCCTGTTGCAAGTAACGCGCTGGGACGTTTGCTGACCGGCGGTGTCCTCATGGGGGCCATGTGTAAAAATGATACTGACAAACTGACCCTTCGTATCCAATGCCAGGGTCCGATTCAAGGCATGCTTGTCACTGCGGATTCGAAAGGAAATGTCAAAGGCTATGTCAGCGAACCACAGGTGATGCTTCCTGCGGGTGACGTTGCAAAGGCGACAGACCTTGGCGTCCTAAGTGTCATCAAGGATATCGGTCTGAAAGAACCTTATACCGGACAAACACATCTTGTAAGCGGTGAAATCGCGGAAGACCTCACCTATTACTTTGTAACGAGCGAGCAGATTCCAAGCAGTGTCGCTCTCGGTGTTTTATTTAACGACGATACCAGTATTGCAAATGCAGGGGGATTTATCATCCAGATGATGCCATTTGCTGAGGACGAAGTCATTGATGCATTAGAAGAACGCCTTAAAGACTTCTCCTTTACCTCTCTCTTGAAGGAGGGACTGAGTGTGGAAACCATTATTGAGAAACTCTTTGATGGATTTGATGTCTCATTCACAGATACCATGCCATGTGCCTATATGTGTGACTGTAGCAAGGAGCGTGTGGAAGCAGCTGTCATCAGCTTAGGACGCAAGGAGCTTGCAGCCATGATTGAAGAAGAAAAGCCTGTTGAAGTCGTGTGCGATTTCTGTAGAACGAAGTATACATTTTCAACAGATGAATTGATGACTTTTTTGAAGAAACGGTAGGAACAATTATGAGCTTTATTGATTTGCATGTACATTCGAACGCATCAGATGGTTCTTTTACTCCGAGCGAGGTTGCGGACCTTGCCATTGCGCAGGGGCTTCGTGCCATTGCGCTCACAGACCATGATACAGTTGATGGAATCAAGGAAATATTAGATTATACAAAGGATAAACCGCTCGAGGTCGTTCCGGGTATTGAGCTATCCTGCTATTATCACAACCGAGAGATTCACATTCTCGGTTTCTATGTGGATTATGAGAATCCGGATTTGTTAAAGGAACTCGATTATCTCAAGGAGATTCGCGAAAATCGAAACATACAAATGATAGAAAAGATGCAAAAGGATGGATTACCTGTCACAATGGAAAAATTATTGCATGGCAATCCGGACAGTGTCATCACAAGAGCACACTTTGCACGGGTGCTGGTCGAAGAAGGGGTCTGCAAGGATAAGGATACTGCTTTTCGCAAGTATATCGGCATCGGATGCAAATACTATCTGCCAAAGCCTCAATTTCCTTGCGAGGAAGCGATGCGGATTCTTACAACCTATTGCAAAGCAGCGTATCTCGCCCATCCGCTACTCTACCACCTGGGGTATCAACAAATCGAAGACCTCCTGGTTTACCTTAAGGGCCTTGGACTCAAGGGTGTCGAGGCTTACCACTCTTCGAACAACCGTTACGAGAGTGACAAAATCCGTGCCCTTGCCATGAAGCTTGGACTTGAAATCTCCGGCGGTTCTGACTTCCACGGCATCATCAAACCGAACATCCAAATCGGAATCGGACGTGGTGGCATGAAGGTTCCAGAGCACCTGTTGGATAATCTAAAAGCCATATAGTAAATATAGCGTCCTGTATCTCCCATTGATACAGGGCGCTATATTGCATATATGGTTATTTCACTTGTCGGATATCCACATATCCATCCATCAATGCCTTTTGGCTAAATTCCATATGACTTTCTAATCCGGAACTTAGGTCAAGAAACAGATATGGTAATTCTTCTTCAGATATCAGGAATGCATAAGTCACGGTGCGGGTTTCTCCCGGCTCCATATTAATCAGATGATTTTTGTCATCTACATTTGTTCCATTGTAGTAATAAATCGGACATCCACCAACATGATAATTCTGTCCTAAATAGTAATCATAGGTGATATCTTTTCTGGCGTAAACATCCTTCGTTTCATATCCGTCTTCCGTTTCCTGTGCCCACAGTAAATCACAATGGAACAATGTATCTCCGCTACGAAGAGTACTTGTATTGGTATATTCGATATTGATATAGAGGATTTTCTCATGAAACTCTTTCGTACCCACAACCTCATTTAATGTATCGATACCATCTCCACTCTTGATATATGAAACCGTGTTGTTCACAAGCTTGCCATCAGCATCCACTTCAACCGGATCTGTTTGATATACGGCATGAATATCTTCTACGCGGTCCAAAAGCTGTACACTCGACACCTTTGCCTCCATGGAAGTATGCGTCAAAGCAAAACTGTCTCCCACCTGATGGAGGTTGCACATATCCTCCTTGGTCGCCTTTGTAAACCGCCCAACATCCGGTTCCACGTACTCCTCATATTCCGGCTGTAATTCCTCATAAGGTGCTGCCTTCACAAGTCTTTGTGCATGTGGGTCACTTGTTTTTGTAAGCTTCAATCCCTTTACAATATCAATCGCTGTATCAAGCTCCATATCATCATATATAAACATATCCAATAAATAGTTGCTTTCTTTCAGCGTCACACATAGTTCATATTGAACAGTTGGATTTGAACTCTTTGTAACCGGGTGTTCCAGACAGACTGCCTGATTTCCATCAATCTCAAATTCCTTTGTATCAATGACATGCGTGCGATCAAAGGAATACTCTCCGGAAGAAGGAAGTTCCTGAAAGGAAAAGGAAACACCTCCGATAAATGGCGTATCTTCTGAAAAAATACATACATTGGGGATTATGTTATTTCCATCTATATCATAATCTTCCAGACCATCCGCAATCATTCCTTCCGGAATATAGTTTACATCCAGCGTATACATCGCTGTTTCCCCATCGTCTGCGTCTGTTTCGGTCTGAGCCTCATATACAACCGTCGAACCATATTTTCCTTGCTTTTCCAAATGCATTTTATACAGCTTTGTTGCTGCAAAGGCTGTACCTCCCGCTAAACAGATACATACAAGCACTGCCGCAGCACTTTTCCAAAATCCTGCAACAGAACTGTTTCTTTGTTTCTTGTAAATTTGCTCATCTACTGTCTCACCAATCATATCCCGGATAAAATCCGGCATCTGTGGATACTCACATTGCAAATCTTCTATGTTATGTCTTTCAATATCCATAGCGCACATCCTCCTTTATCAATGTTCTCAAATGCTCTCTACCACGCACCAGACGCTTTTTGATGGCAGATTCTGTGGAATCCATACATTGCGCAATTTCTTTGATGCTGTATCCTTCAAAGTAATACAGAAGGATACTTGTCCGCTCCTGTTCCTTCAATTGCATAATGGACTCGTACAAGTCTGAGTATTGTCCAAATCTATCGATTGCCTCTGACTCTCTTCCTTCTTCCTGATATCCGTCCAGTGACACAACCTTTTGATTCTTTCGAACGATTTGATGACATTCATTAATCAGGATTCTCACAAACCAGGTCTTCGCATATTGATCATTTCGAAGTGTGTGCAAGCTGTCAAATGCATGTACAATCGCACTTTGAATCGCATCCGCACAGTCAGCATCATCTCGTAAATAGCTTTTGGCTATTCGATACCAGCTATCCTGATTGTCAATCACCAGTTCACCAAAGGGTTCCTTCTTCATAACTTTTCACTCCCTTTCCTTTGGAGTTCGCATTTTGTATGTCCATACATCTATTAGATGTGCAACCTTCCTCAAAAGTCCCAAAAAAAGAAAGAACAAACCGAAACGGTCTGTTCTTTCTCTCCGGCAGATATCGAAATTATAACAGTTTACCGAATTCCAATACCTTATCAATGCTTCCTTCAATCTTGAGCTTGCCCAATGTAAATGCGGCAACCGGATCCAGCTTTCCATCCAGCATTGCAAGGAAATTCTTGGACTTCATGATAATCTTTGCCTGTCTGTCATAGTACTCATATGGCTCTACACTCAGCACGCCATCCTTCACTTCAACATAGAATGCACCCTCGCCTTCGCCTGTGATATTGACCTGAATAGCAAGGAAACCATTTACCTTGCTTGTATCTACGCCTTCCAATCTCTTTCTTACCTTTGCAACAATCTCTTCATAAGTCATAGTAATTCTCCTTTTCTTTTCGTTTGTGAATCAATCGTTAACACTTTGTGACTTTATTCCCCTGATTTATAGTTCCGTTTGCGAAATCCATGGCATTTTGCAGGGTTACGTGACTGATTGCCTCCAAAGCTTCTCTTGTCAAAAATCCCTGATGGGATGTGATGACTACATTTGGGAAGGACAAAAGTCTTGCTGTAATCGAAGACTCCAATACATCGTCTTCACGATTCTCAAATACATTTCTTCCTTCTTCTTCATACACATCCAAACCTACACCGAAGAATTTCTTTGAACGGATTCCCGCAATCAGGTCTTCGGACTTTACCAAGGCGCCGCGTGATGTATTTACTAAAATCACATCATCTTTCATCTTTGCGATGGTGTCCTTGTTTATCAAATGATAGGTATCATCCGTCAGCGGACAATGCAGGGAAATCAAATCACTTTCCTCTAACACCTCGTCTAAGGATTTGTATTCTACAAAATCCAAATCCTTGTTTGGATACATATCATATGCAATCACCTTCATACCAAAGCCATGACAAATCCGGCACATGGCAGCTCCGATTTTTCCGGTACCGATGATTCCCGCTGTCTTTTGATAGAAATTCATACCGGTCAATCCGACCAGGCTGAAATTGTTCTCACGCACACGGATATAACTTTTGTGGATGTGACGATTTACAGCCATTGCAAGTGCCATCGCATGCTCTGCAACCGCCTCCGGCGAATATCCCGGTACACGCAACACCGTGATGCCGAGTGTCTCAGCTTTCTCCAAATCAACATTGTTGAAGCCTGCACAACGAAGCAAAATCAATCGGATGCCCTCCTCGGCCAAAGCCTCCAGTACCGGAGCGCTCAAATCTGAATTTACAAATGCACAGATGGCATCACACCCCTTTGCAAGAGCAACTGTTCTGCACGAAATATCAGTCTCATGATAAATCATCTCAATCTGCGGATATTGTGGCAATATCTTATTGAAGCTTTCTACGTCATAACTGGTTGCATCATAAAATAATATTTTCATCCTACATCCTCCCAATTACTATCTCAATATTTCACCAAATATTATACCACAGATACGGAAAAATACACCTTATTTTGTTATTTTAAACGGATACTGATTTCGCCTGTAGATAACACCTCCTTGGTACCATCAGGATAGGTAACAAGCAGATGGCACTTATCATCGATATCGTCTGCATGGGCCTCCCGTTCTCCCTGTGGCGTGACCACACGTATCTCACGCCCGATTACAAAACTTCTTTTTCTGTATTCTTCGATAAATGCTTTTTCTTCAAAATTCCGGTAATAGTACATATATCGGTTCAACACTTCTGCCAGCAGCCGGTTCTTGAGATTTCCAACCTTCGTATCCATCAGACTTCCTGCGATCGACTGAAGTTCCTGTCCAAATCCGCCCTCCGGCTGATATAAATTGATTCCAATCCCTACAATGACATACTCCGGTTCCAGATTCTCCATATTGAAGCTTGCCTGTGTCAGAATTCCACAGATTTTACGATCCCTGAGAAACACATCATTGACCCATTTGATCACCGGTTTTTCCTGTGTACAGGTTTCTATAGCTTCGCAGACTGCCGTCGCCGCAATCGTCGTCAGAAGCGTAATATCCTCATTGCTCATCTTCGGCTTGAGCAGGATACTAAAATAGATTCCCGTCTCAGCCGGTGATACAAAGGTTCGCCCCAAACGCCCCATGCCATGAGTCTGTTGGGAAGCAGCAATTACCAACCCTTCCGGTTCGTCTGCCCGATCCTTTAACACCAGATTGGTTGAGCTTACCGTCGGATACACTTCCAGACATACATCCGTCCGGGCATCAAGGAAACGAAGAACGCCATCCCTGGTCAATCTGTCTGTATCCTCCGCAAGACGATAACCTTTGTTGTTTACGCCTTCAATCTCGTATCCGCACTCCTGCAATTTTCTGATTGCTTTCCAGACGGCAGCACGGCTGACGTTAAGCGTCTCTGCGAGTGTTTCTCCGGATATATAAGATCCTCGATTTTCTTCCAACAATTCCATAACTTGATCTTTGACTGCCATAGTTTTCCTCACATTCTAATTCATTTTCATTGTGAAACTTGCACACCAGGCATTTCAAACACAGTTCTTCACAATCGTCCGGATTTAGTCTGTTTCTGTCTTCTCCTTGCCACATACATAAGACAGAACACCAAGCACCAGAGAGATTGCCATACCTGTAATCGGAAGGTATGTAAGTTCCGGAAGTACATACGTATTGATTGCGCCACATGCACCTCCAGCCACAACCGCCAATATCCACAGAAGTACATGTACCCGTTTCTTGCCATGAGACATAATTGCAATAAATAACGGACATACAATTCCCGGTGCGTACACAGAATATGCACCAGTCAGCATTGCAATGATATCACCCTTAAAGAAAGCAATCAGCAATGCAACCGCACCGATTACGATTGCCCAGACACGCAATTCCCATACCTTGTCACGTCTCAACACATCATGCTCCAAAATCGATGCAATATTGACCAGACAGGTATCTGCTGATGACAGAAGGGTTGACAACAATCCAACCGCTAACAACACCCCGATTGGCTTCGGAAGTACATGTGCAATGATGTACAACAAAGGATTATTACCCTCCAAATCATTCTCATTTTTGATAATCCACAAACCAATTAATACAATCATAAATGCGAAAGCCAACAGTAGCACACCTGCGACAAACGCAGACCGCTTTGCAGTCTTACCATCTTTGGACACCAGATTTCTTGACAAGACATCCGGACCCAACAAGTAGGTTCCTCCTACGATAAACAGCTGAATCAACAGATCCTTGATGCCATAATGTTCATTCACTGCCTCCACGCTGTCAAACACAATCTGATTATCACCGGCTGCAAATCCAAACAAATAGATAAAGGTCGCAATAAATGCAATAGCAATGATGATAAATTGTAAAGCGTCTGTCTTAATGACGGATAATTGTCCACCGACCGTCGTATAAATTATGACTACGATTGCTACGATCAACATCAATGTCTTGTTGTTCTCACGCCCCGTTACGAGTGCCAAAATGGAAGACATTGCAAGAATCTGTGATGCTACGATTCCGGGCCATGCAATAATGATGATCAAAGCTACAATTGCACTTGCCCCTTTTCCTACAAGCTTACTAACCAGATCCGGAAGTGTTGCTGCCTCCAGTCCCCGAACACGTTCTGACAACAGTATTCCCTGTAAAAAAAGACCCACAGAACCAACTGCCAGCCACCAGAAGGCCGGAAATCCGATGCTGGCAACTCTTCCCATTACACCAATGGTTGCCGAAGCCCCGATCATCGTTGCCATCAGAGACAATGTGACATAGGTCTGTGACTGGTTGCGTCCTGCAACCGCAAAATCATCAAAGTTCTTCACCTTGAAGGAATCTGCAATTCCAATCACCAACAACAAAACAACATAAATAATTAAATACGGTAACATTTTCTCTCGCCTCACTTTTCTAGGCGATTTCCATGAATCGCCTGATTTCGACATAAATAATATATGAGGCAACTCAAAATGTCAACCATTTTTTATTCAGTGGTTTACATTATGATTCACAAACCAGAATGTCTCCTTCCTGCACGTGTTCTTCCTCGATTGGAATCTGGATATCCTCACGTACAAGGGAGATAATTTTGAGACCGTATTGTGAATACAAATCAGCAACTGCTGTACCTACCAAACGGTTTCCTTTCCGAATTCGAATTGTGTAATGTACCGGTTCTTCCCGTTCCAGTATCTTGTGCTCACGGTAATTCTCACTGAATCCGGCACTCAGGATACCGGTTGGTATCGCTGTAATCATCACTCCCAGAATCGATATGCAGATTGCCATCGCTTTTCCGAGAGTCGTAACGGGATAGATATCCCCGTATCCGACCGTCAATACGGTAGAGACGGACCACCATAATCCTGAGAATCCATTTTCGAAAACCTCAGGCTGTACGGTATGCTCCACACTGTACATGACAAATGATGCAGACAGCATCAAAATTCCAATCAGGGAAATGGAGGACAACAATTGTCCTTTCTTCTCAATCAATACAGATATGATAACATTGAATGCATCGGACTGGCTATTGACCCTGAACAGATGGAAGATTCGAAATACCCGAATCATACGAAATACAACCATACCGTAGATGGTTTCAATTGGTAACCAGTATGGCAAAATCGTCAGAATATCCACGATACCGTAAAAGGATATCATAAATCGCAGGGTAGCCGCTACCCTGCTACAATCCGTATACAGGTAATCTGCTGTCCACAGGCGGAACAGATACTCCACGGTAAAGATCACCATTGTGATAAACTCTATCGTTTTCATCATCTGCAGTGTCTGTTGCTCAAGTGCAAAGGTTAATGTAAATGTAACCACCAGATTTAACAGGATGATAACTGTAATAAAGTAGTCAAACAAACGGCTCGGAATATCGGATTTATTTCCAATTTGTATGATGGCAAAGATTCTCTTTCTCAAAGCCGCTCCTTTCTATGCCTGTACGCGATTCATATATCGTTCCCACCGAACGACAGACTCTGAGAAAGTCACTTCCAACCGATAAGAATCCGCCATCGTCTGTTCTGTCTCATCCACAAACTCAATGGCGAGTGTTCCCCGATAGGTTCCGTCCTCCTGCTTGTCTGCCTGAAGCTCGTACAAATACGCGCCGGAACATTCCTTGATCAATTTCTCTGTTTCCATGGTATTAAGCTTCGTGTCCGGAACTTCCTGCTGCAAGACATCATTTGCATCATAATAGCGGTATCCGTCTTTGATTGCTCCGATGATTTTTCCCTGTTTCAATCCAATCTGTGTTGTAGCTGCATAACTGTCGGTATAATTCGTATTCTGTGAATTGTTTCGTTTTACAATGAGTGCTTCCACTTCTATGTTAATCTGATCCGGCTGTACACGAAGCATTGATATCGTACAATCCTCAAAATTAAAATGTTCTAATTCATTGACTGCCTGAAAAGCCATCTTTATTCCTCCTGTTTTATCGCTTTTATTTCTTCCTGTTGTCTATGTCCACTCATACTTTTTATAACTGCCGTTGTAATGATAATCACATAACCGATTACACTCCAAATATCCGGAATCTGATCTAAAAACAGGAATCCGAATATCGCTGCAAAGATTACAATCGAATAATCATATACAGAAAGATCCTTTGCCGCAGCATAGGTATACGCCTTTGTGATACAGATTTGTCCACCTGCTGCAACCAACCCCGTCAGGCACAGATACATCCACTGCTTCGGTGTCATCGGCTGATAGTTAAATATCAGATTCGGCAACAACAGCAAAGTGGTAAAGCCCGAGAAAAAGGCTACCACAATCATACTCTTTTCTCCACGTTTGCCCAGTTTTCGAACAAATGTATAAGCCAGTCCTGCTCCAAATCCTCCAAGCACACCTGCCAACGCCGGAATCACGCGCAGATGAAAGCTCGGTTTGACGACAAACAACGCGCCGACAAATGCACTTATTACCATCAACCAGTCTTTGCGTTGTGCTTTTTCATCCAGAATATACACGGAAAAAATAATTGCAAAAAAAGGCGATAATTTGTTGAGCATCGATGCGTCCGAAATATTCATACGGTCTATCGCATAGAAATTACAAATCATTCCCAATCCACCGGCAATCGAGCGACCTAAGAGATATTTGGTATTTCCTTTTCCGATTCGAAACGGAGTCTTCGAACGAATCAATGCCGCCAAAGCAATCATCAGGGCAAAGAGGTTTCGAAAGAAGCATTTTTGCATGGACGGGACATCACCCGCCAACCGAATAAACAAGTTCATCAACGCGAAGAAAAATGCTGCTCCTACAATAAATGTCACACCTAATCTATATTCTGTTGTTCTTTTTTCCTTTATATTCATGTTCATCATCTCGCTATCTCGAGCGCCTTACAGCTTCGCATGCCTCAGAAAAAAACCGGTCTACCTCATCCTGATATTGCGCTTCCTCATCAAACGAAAAATAACACATTTCGCTCGAAAGATTATCTGGTGCTACCAGAAATTGAACCCGAAGTGCATGATATGCTCCGCGATAAAAGGTTTTTGCTTCATACTGCACAACCTCTTCTCCATCTGTAGCCGTAAATGCCGTCCATTTTCCTTCCATACTGTAGTTGGAAAAAGCTTCATCATAGGTTACATCCGGCTGAGAATCTATACTTTGCTCTTTCACCAGGTCAATCCGTGGATCCGGCAAGCTTCCGAGGCTCTGTCCGATTCTTGCTTCTCCCACTCCAATCAACGATACAATGACTGTGACAGAAATCCCCAGAATCCTCGCAAATATAGTCTCCTTGTAATCTTCCCATTTATTGATGGACAATAACAATGCCACAATCCCACCGACCACAGCACCGCCAATATGTGCCAGCAAGTCAATATTCTGCGAATACGTGATGATGGCATATATCACAACGAAGATTACACTGTACAGTGCCGTCTTCTTCACATCCTGTGAGCGTCTTTTAAACATCAAAAAGCAGGCTGCCACAATCATTCCAAAAATTGCACCTGATGCACCCACTGAAAAACGCATCTCATCCGGACGGATCATGTGATTTCCAAACAAGGTAATAAATGCAGCGCCGATACCTGACACAAAATAAATGATACTGGTTCTAAGACTTCCGAGTTCTTCTTCCACCACAGTACCTGCCACATACAAGGCAAACATATTATTGGTAAGGTGACTTAAATCCGCATGCAAAAACATGTAAGAAAGCAGTCTTCCATACTCTTTGTTTTGCATGATAAACTGATAATTCAACCCACCTACGTGTCTGTAATCATCCGCCTTTAAACATAAAAAATATACAACCGTGTTGATAATAATCAACAGGATTGTTACGATTTTCTTATTCTGATTTTTGACGTTTTTTACCTTTGGAATTTCTTCGACAACGTATGCTCCCTGCTGTCCTGTGAGCCAGTCTTCTTCCGGGCGTTCACGATAAATCCCATTGTATTCATAATATGGTCCTTTGTTTTGCATGAAGGATCGCCTCCTTTTGTGCTATTCTATCACAAAACAGTCATTTTTCCAGTACTTCTATAAAAAACAGTGCATACACATGTACTATGTATGCACTGATTCATGAACTTAAGAATTCCTTAAAGAAGTTACACTACAATAAATGAGCACGAAGCTCCTCTGCGCTCTGTGCTGACAGATAAGCCGGTGCAATATCGAAGACGGTTTTACATCCGGTACAACCTTCGCTGTTGAGTCTTGCAACGGCTCTTGCATATGCAACGATAACAGAGCCTGTGAACTCCGGATTGGAATCCAATGTCAGCTTGTATTCGATGACATGCTTGTTCTCGTTGTTAAATCCGGTCATACCCGTACGGATGACATTTCCACCATGTGGAAGACCGCTGTGATCGCGCTTCATTTCTTCCTCTGTAATGAAATGTACGGTTGTATCGTAATCAGCAAAATAATTTGGCATATTCTTGATCTGTGCTTCAATGCTTGCAAGGTCTGCGCCTTCCTCTGCAACAACGAAACACTCTCTTGTATGCTTCTGTCTTGTTGTAAGCTCCGGCTGTTCACCACCACGAACTGCATCTATCGCTGCATCCACCGGAATTGTGTACTGTCTGCAATCCTTTACACCCTCGATACGACGAACTGCATCGGAATGTCCCTGGCTGACACCCTTGCCCCAAAATGTATAATCCTTGCCATCCGGAAGAATGCAATTTGCATACAGACGATTCAAAGAGAACATACCCGGATCCCAACCACAGGAAATCACTGCTGTTTTTCCTGCATTCTTTGCGGCTGCATCCACATTTGCAAAGTGCTCCGGAATACGTGCATGTGTATCAAAGCTATCTACAACATTGTACAATGCTGCATACTTTGGTGTCTGCTCCGGAAGGTCTGTTGCACTTCCTCCACACAAAATCAATACATCAATGGCGTCCTGCATTTCCTTCAATGCGTCCTCATGATATACCTTTACGCCCTCGGAAATTACGGAAACATCCGCTGGGTTTCTTCTTGTGAATACACCAACTAATTCCATATCTGCATTTTTTGCGATTGCAGCTTCTACTCCCTTTCCGAGATTTCCATAACCTAAAATACCGATTCTAATCATAACGTCTTTATCCTTTCTGTGTTTTATTTCCTATTTTCGATATCCGTATTTTATCACACATTGCATTGGTCTGCCATCCTATTTTCTATACTTAAGCAATTTCTATATCTACGGGTTGCAAATCCATATCCGGTTTCCCAAGCAGATATCCCTGCCCAAAATCAACGCCTAAATCTATCATGCATTGCAATTCCTCCCTGGTTTCTATTCCCTCTGCAATCAATTGAATAGAGGTATTTCTTGCTATTTCCACGAGTCCCTTCACCAATGCATACTTCATAAAATCATGATCGACATCCCTTACCAAAGACATATCAATCTTCAGAAAATGCGGGATTGTCTTACATATCACGTTCAATCCGGAATAGCATTCTCCGACATCATCAATTGCAATCTGATAACCCTCGTCCTTATAGTGATGTATAATGTCTGCAAACTGTTCGATGTCTTTGATTGTGCCCCTTTCTGTCACCTCAATGACAATCTTCTCAGAATCGAGCCCACATTTGTTCAATTGTTTTCTTGTGAAATTTGATTTAAATTTCGGATCCTCAATCACCATAGGATTTACATTGATAAACAGATATCCTGTTCGCTGTTCCTCTGCGAAGCTGCAATATGTACGCAAAATTTTCTTTCGGCACAGCTTTTCCAGTTCCCATGTCTTTCCACATTTTAATCCGATATGGAACAATTCTTCCGCATTTTTTATCTTCTTCGGATCTTTGATTCTGCTAAGCGCTTCATATCCATACACCTCTCCGGATTTTAGGGATACAATCGGTTGAAATACCGGAAACACTCTTTCCTCTTCCAAAATTGCCTTCAAATCGTCTTTTTTATCCATCATTGATACTTCCTCCATGATTATTCTCATGGATAGTGTAATGAATATATGTAAAGACCACTACCTTACTTGCGTAAAGGAACTGTAAAATCACATTCAATGCAATACGATGTCAACAATATCTGCCGCATGGTCGACCAGATACATTGCTCCCGCTTCGGTTAATTCTTCCCCACTGCCATATCCAAAGGTCACACCCACACTGTCTATACGAAAGTGCTTTGCACCGTTGATATCATAATGACGGTCTCCAACCATCAGAATTTTGGACCTGTCACTGTCACCAACATGTTCCAGGACATATTGCATGACGTCAATTTTTTTGTTTCGTGTATGATCCAGTGTAGCACCACCGACAAATTCAAAATATTGATTCATATGCATCTTCTCCAGGATCCCTTTTGCGAAAACCTCCGGCTTTGAAGTTGCAACCGCCAAGCGAACACCGGCATTTTTCAATGTATTTAAGCATTGGTCCATGCCGTCATAGGCTTCGTTTTCATAGATTCCCTCTGCACGATAGCGCTCTCGATAGTACGCGATTGCCCTGTCGAGCTGTTGCTCATCCAACCCGTAAAACTTCGAAAAGCTTTCGGCAAGTGGCGGTCCTATGAATTTATAAAGCTGTGTACGGTCCTGCACGTTTATCCCAAGCTTCGAAAGTGCATAAGCAACCGAATTTGTGACACCCAGTCCGGTATCAACCAATGTTCCATCCATATCGAATAAAACTATTTCATATCTACGCATCTTCTTCCTCTTTCTGTATGCCCGACACACAAGGCATCTTTTCTTTGAAAAATAATACCCTGCCTAAAAAAGACAGGGATATTCTAATTATATATTTGTATGAATCGTTGGTTCCTTCACAGGTAAACCAAACTTTTCTTTTCCCAGTTGAATTGATTTCATCAAAAACGTCATATTCCGGGCCAAGGTCCGCATCTGTTGCATGCCCTCTTCGTCCCGACTTGCCTCCCCCGGTTGTCTGCCATGCACTCCATTCCAATATTGACCACTTGCAATCGGCATTCCGCTAATCGTAAAATATTTGTTGAGCTCATCAAAGGTGGATGTCAATCCTCCTCTTCTTGCTACAGCCACCGCCGCACCGACCTTCATCGTCTTATTGAACCGGGTACTAAAAAACAACCGATCCAGGTATGCTACCAAGGTTGCATTTGCCGATGCATAATAAACCGGTGTTCCTACCACCAATCCATCTGCCTGTTCAAACAAAGGTGCCGTCTCATTGACCGCATCTTCAAAGCAGCATTTGCCGGTGTTTGCACAGGAACGGCACGCAATACAACCTCGAATGGCCTGATTGCCAATATGTATCATCCGGGTCTCCACACCTTCCTTATCAAAAACCTTTCTCATTTCATCCAACGCTAAAAAGGTATTGCCATTTGCATGTGGACTGCCGTTAACCAATAACACCTTCATACTATGTTCCTCCCGTATATGACTATCAATCTATTCTATGCGAATACAGCCGGAAATAGATATTTATTTTGATTCCCTTATTATATCATTATTCCTTGACCGCGCCAAGTACAATCCGGGACACAATACTTTTTGAAAACAGGATATATACGATAACCGGTGGAATGGTTGTAAGCAATACAACCACATAAACCATCGGATTGCTTCCCACGCTTTTGTCTCCCGCGAAGACACGCAGAATCATTGAGATGGTTTTTTGATGCGGTCTCTGCAATATCATGCTCTGCATAAAGGAATTGTTCCAGGTCGTAACGAATGTGAAGATAATCTGCAACGAAACCGCCGGTTTGACAGATGGCAATATAATCCTGTTATAGATTCCGAGTTCCGAACATCCGTCGATTCGAGCCGCTTCCACGATTTCATTCAGATGCAGCGTTCGCAGATACATTCGCATAAAATAGGCGACTGACGGCGTAGCTATGGCCGGAATAATCAACGGAATCATGGAATTTAATAGTCCCAGCTTACCGACGATATGATAGAATCCACAGAAGCTCGCCACCTGTGAAAACATGAGCGATGCAATGATTATTTTCCACAATATTTTCTTTCCCCGGAATGAAAACAGTTCAAATCCATAAGCACACATACATCCAAAATAAACCGCCAGCAAACAGGAGCATCCCGCAATAAAACAGGTACGGAAGATTGCCATATACAATCCGCCCGCAATCTGTTCGGCATATTTTTGGAAATCCATCAAATTATTTATGAATTCCCCTTCCGGTATCAATGTTACACCCTGAACCAGACTCATCTTTGTACGCGTTGCATTGATGTAGAGTATGTAAATGGGTACAACAGAGACGAATGAGATGAACACACAGACCAGCGTCCGAAACACATACGTCATCGCACGTTTCGGGTGTCGCCTGATGTATTGCAGCTTCATCTTCAATCTCCATGCAGCCTGTTTCTTCATCGCATCAAAATATGGCCGAACCGGTTTATGTTTTGGAACCGGAGTTCCATGAACTTTACAAAGTATGAAGGTATCAAGCGCATGAAGAAGGGCTGCCAGTATTATGGACCCTGATACACAGACCAAGACATACATACCGGTTCCGGCAATTGATTTGCAATACGTCAGGAACAAATTGTGTATCAGATACAATTCGAGTGATATGTTACCCAAAAAACGCAGAACCGGATTGTCAAATTTGCATTTCATAAGTATCAGAACCACCAATACCACAAATGAAATGGTCATCGCAAGCTGTGGAGCAAGCGTCATGAACTTATCTGCATAACCACGGTCTGTCATGGTTTCTGTCCAGTATCCATGATGATATAACATGTATCGGGTCAATTTGTTGAGTCCCAGAAACAAAAGCGCACAGACTGTGAGCCATACCCTGTAATGCTTACGAAACGCTGAGAAAATCCCCGTCTCGTACTTTGCAAACAGCATACCGACCAGAAAAACAAGGCTGGTATTGTACCACCATTCCCCCTGAAACCAATAAATTCCATGCCCCAAAGCCAAACTACATATCGTAAACACAACCAGGAAAATTCCCATTGCAAGCAGAGCTTTCCTATCATCTTTTATGAATCGAAACAGAAGATAAAACACCGTATAAAACAATGCAATCTCCACAATATACCACATATGTGTGTTGATCAGGATGAATCCCGACAGATATCCGAGCAAATCAGGAATGGTCATCTCCATGTTGGTGAGCAATGCAGCAACCACGAAGATTATCACACAGACATAAAATGGTATCAGGATACCCGGCAATCTCTTCCGGAAGAATCCTTTGAGATAATCGGGTTTTGTCCGCAGACTCCGCATCAATCCATAACCGGAGAAAAAGAAGAACATGCCGACCAGTCCGACCCCAAAATCCTCCAATATAACAAATGCACTTGCGTTGGCAGCACCCACGGTCTGTGCAATATGATGAAACACAATCAGAACTGCAAAAAATCCCAGCAAAGCCTTGGAGTTTTCTAACCCCAGCGGCTTGTCCTGCCATTTTTTGAAAACAACATCCTCTCCTTTTCCGCCAGCATGGCGTATTCCTTTGCATCCGGAATATAGGAAGGATTAACAACCTTCATATTACATATCAGGATATAAATCAGCGGTATCATAAAGACCCAGATGGAAAATGTATACGAGGAAAGCTTCTTCCAAACACTTTCATCGTCTCCCTTCGCAAGCGCTATGGTCTGGTTTCCCTGTTTGATACTATCAATAATCGGGATGATATTGGCATCCAGCTTTGCCAGGACTTCAGCCGTATCCAACTTCTCCTTCGAGCAGTAATAACAGGTGAGCTGTATACATTTGCCATTGAGAATCAGAGCATAGTCCGTCACAACATCGAATTCCGCATAGGCGGTAGATTTTCTCTCATATACGGTTTTCAAATAGGTATAATCCCCATATTGCACATACTCCGATGTAAGCTCCGAAGTAATATCATACGTTGTATCCAACGGATGCGACAACCACTCCTGTACCTGTTCTACGAACGCATTTCTGTCTGCTTCATCCATATCCATAATATCCGCTATGTCACCGACTTCATATGTATCATTAATCATGACTTCAATCGTATATTCCCAATTTTCCGGAAATGCAAGTAACGCCAGCTTAGACTTATTCATGTATCCACGCACGGATTCCTTCGTATCGCAAAAATATCGTTTCCACTCCTTTGGCATCTCCAACGATACATCGCCATCTTTGATATAGGTCACCGCAATATCCGAGGACAAAACGGTATTGCCATGCTGGGATTTTTCCTCTGACATGCTATGTCCGGTCAGCAGCACAGACAATCCGATCAATACAAGCAACGCAAATGCTGTTGAAAAACTCCATTTTACAGGTATTTTCATAGATTATTTCCTCTCCAACACAATCATTTTTATTTTGTTTATCAGCATCGCACCAACCATTGTCGATGCAAGAATCAGGAACATATATAAATGTGAGGAAGTATTGTAGCCCATCTCCCTGTATACAAGAATGAATGTCTTCTCGAGCAAAATCATTTCCAGAGAAACTCTTCCAAGAAATCTGAGGACCCGATTGTCAAAACGCACCTTCATCAAAATCAGAACCATCCATATCTCAAAGAGAAGAACCATCACCACCTGTACGGAAAATGTCACTGCTTTATCTGCATAAGCCATGTCTGTCTCTGTTTCCTTCCAATATCCACGCGTCGCAAGCATGTACATTGTGAGTTTGTAAAAAGCTACAAACGCAATCGTGACAACCACGACAAGCCATTTGTAATGCTTTCTGGCAAACCCATAAATCGCTTCTCGCTTTTTTCCAAATACCATACCCACCAGGAACAACAATGTCGTGTTATACCACCACTCTCCGCGGAACCAGTTTGCCTGCTGATAAAGCGTGTCATCATGTCCGGCAAGAAAGCTTCCCACCATCATGAGCAATGTCACAACCGCAATGAGTGTAAACCGTATGCCATCCTTTTTCACATAGCGAAATACAAAGTAAAACAGAAGATACAGAATCATAATCTCGATTACAAACCACATGTGATCATTCAACAACAATATACCGAAAAATGCTTCCACGAGCTCTTTCATGGAAAACTTCTGACCGAATATCTGTGTTGTAAACATGTAGATGTAATTGCAGATAAAAAATGGAACGAGAACCATCAGCACACGTTTTATTACAAACGAATCCAGATAGTTTTCTTTTTGTTCATAGCTTACGATCAAACCATAGCCTGAGCACAGGAAGAAAAATCCGACAAACAAGGTTCCCAAATCCTCGAAAAAGAACAAGGACCGATCATATCCATCGAAGAATCGAAGCACCAGCGAAACATGATGAATCAGGATACCCAATGCAAAAAATCCCTGCATTCCCTTTGTGATTCTACAATCAAATGGCTGTTCCTGAAACTGTCCTTTTTTTGCAATCTTCATCCCCGGCAACAGCACAGCCAACAGCATGCACATATACACACATAACGTAATATTCATCATTTCACCACCTTGTCCATACTTTTTTCCAACATCTCCAGATACTGTATCAATGTCTCATCCACATGGGCTTTCCTGCAATCCTCCAATATTTGATGAATCGCTGCAACAGGATCTGCAAATTCGATTTCTCCATCCTCCGTCCTATGCATCTCATACTGCGACAGCGCTTCATTTTGTATGATTGCATCCTCCTGACTTTTCTCAAGGACATTTCGAATATTTAAAATCAGTGAAACAAAGAACATGATTGTGATACAGCAAAGGATTATGATATTTTTACTTTTGGTGTGTTTACGATGAATTTCTTCATCTGAGATGTTCAAGGACTCCTCAATCATCTCATGCGCATCCTGAACCGTCAGTGTTTCGTCTTCCCGGATTCGCTCTCCACGAAGAAGCTCCAGAACCGTTACCCCTAAAATCTCTGCCATTGGTTCCAGCATCGATATGTCCGGATAACTTAGCCCTCTTTCCCATTTGGAAATCGCTTTATCTGTGAGACAAAGTTTTTCCGCAAGATCCTTCTGGGTCATATTCTGTTCTCGTCGCAAGGTTGCTACAAACTTTCCCAGTTTTTCCTTATCCATTTATTCCGTCCTTTCTGTAGTCACTGTAACCCTCGTAACTACTTCTGCGCAACCGACCGGTGGTAGAATCCCCTCTTTCTACGACTAAACCAGCAGTTGAATCCTCGTATTTTCATGTTTTTACACATTTTTCCAACAATCAAAAATGCGTTCATTGTCTACAATGAACGCACTTTGAACACTTTCACAATGTCTAAAACATTTTTTATAATTCAAAAATCGGCGCGACAAGATTCGAACTTGCGACCTCTCGCTCCCGAAGCGAACGCTCTACCAAACTGAGCCACGCGCCGATATTTAACCGAACGTTAGTATTATACGCTATTTGCGTGTGAGTTGCAAGTTTTTTTCAAATATTATCCAGACCTCTATCTTCTGTTGTTCTTGCCACAGTCTCAATTTTTTGCTGTTTTTTCTTGCTTGACAAGATTCCTTTTGCAGATATATGATATCTATATCGATGATTCGATGGTCATTCGACCGATTGTTTCCATGTATAACAAACGTATATTGATAATTGAATAAAGGCTTTACACTATGATATAATATCACCAACGAAAGAAGGTGATAGAAAGTGAGTGAATACATGACAGGAAAAGAAGTAGTAAATCTCATTCGAAAACTTCGCGAAAAAGGCATGTCTAGTGATGAAATCCTTGACATCATCGAGTATATCGAAACACACGATCCAAAAGAAGAAACCAGCAAATAAATAATAGTTACCAATAACCTTATCTAAGGTGTAAAGCTTTTATAAAAGGGGCTGAAACAGCCCCTTTTACTATTTGTTATTTCACTGTTACCTTACAGGTTGCTTTCTTCTTTCCCACCGTAACCGTGATTGTTGCTTTTCCTTTTCCTTTTGCAACAATCTTGCCTTTGGAATCTACAGTTGCAACCTTCTTGTTGCTTGTCTTAAAACTCGCCTTCTGGATGCAAGTAATCGGTTGTACGGTGACAACCAATTTCTTATTCTTGCCCTTCTTCAAAGTCAGCTTCTTGTCTGAAAGCTTTACCTTCGTACATGCTACGTCTTTCTTTTGCACCTTAACTTTTAATTTCTTGCTAAGTCCGCTTGCAAGTGTAACTGTAATCGTAGCATTTCCTGTTTTTGTACCGGCTGTAATTTTTCCGGAATTCGCCACCTTGACAATCTTGGTATTGCTTGATTTCCACGATTGTACGCGGTCTCCAACAGCGAGTCCTGATACTTTTACAGCCTTTGTAGATTGCTTTACCTTCAAGGTAATACTCGTCACATTCATCTTCATGGTAGGTGTAAGCTTCGCAATCGGTGCAGTTTCTTCCACACCACAGGCTGTACACTTACGTGTATTCACACCCTCCGCTACCGCAGTTGGTGCTACCGTCTGTACATAGTCACCAAAGGTATGACTTGTAGCAGGGATTTCTACCTGTTTCTTCCCAATTTCTCCACAACGTTCACATACAAGCCCTTCCGAAAGACCTGCCTGTGTACAGGTTGCAGCAGTGGCTGGGATGTTTTTCCATGCATGACCGAGTTGCGCAATATCCGTTTGCTTTTCAAGTACATATCCACATACACAGCGACTTCCTGCTGTCTTTCCCTTTGTGGTGCAGGTAGGGGCAATTGCCGGTGCTACTATTTGGGAATGTATATGTGGGTTGCTATCTGCTGTTCCTGTTCTTTTTACAACCAATTCCATATTAAACGTTTCTCTTCCTGGAAGAAATACAAGATAATAAGCTTTCCCTTTCTCTAAGCGTTTCTGCATTCTTATTTCATAAATCCACTTTAATGGCATCAATATATTTCCTGCCTCATCCAGCATTAGAAAACCTGTTTCATAATAATAATTATCTGTTTCTATATAATATTCAGCCGTCACCTGAGGATTTATTTTTATTATATTATTTGCACTACACTCCTTCTCCATTGTGAGATGCATAGAAGAACCAAGCATATTTACAACATTATCATCATTTAAATTAACAACTCTAATCATTTTGTAGCAACTGCCTTTATATCCATTTTTTCCAACAGCACGAACAATATATCTACCTGATTCATGCGGAATTCCTGTTTCCCAGTTTTCTATACTATCATAATCAACATTATCCCAATCATCGTACTGATTTATCACATAAGACAACGTATATTTTTCATTAGGTACAGATTCATTTGTATCCTCACCAACGACTGAAAATGAGCCATTATCTGCATTTACAATATACGGGTTAGGACAATCAATCTTGCAACGACGTAAATCCTGCTTTCCGTATATCACTATATCATGATATATCTTTCCATAATATGGTGAAATACCTTCTAAAATAACAGTATATACTCCAGGATTTTGTGGCCAACCATCAATAAAGTTTGTTTCATCATACGAGGTGTTCTGATCCCAATATCGTACTCTATAATTTTCTTCTGAAGGAACTTCTTCTTTATATCCCGCTCTCTCGTCACGATAAAGATAATGTTTATATTCTATTCCCTCTGTCGCTGACTCATCCATACTCAAATAATAAGATTGAATATCATACATATCGTAGAATGTAAATTCACTAGCTGTTGTTCCAGTAAATCCATTTTTTCCTTTAAACCAAACAGTATATTCCCCAGGTTCTTCAGGAAATTTATCTAATCGTTCTCCATCTGAAGAAGTATAATATACATCATAGAATTCGCTCGAAAGAGAAGTATTATATGTATGCCCAATTTTCAACTTGTCTTGAAAATCTGTCACTGTATCTGTCCATACCCTATCATTACAATATACCTGATAAGAAGATAAATCATATCCTGATAAAAGATATAGACTTAAGTATGCATCCCCAGAATATTCGCCTTTTCCAACAGCTTTCACCTTATATAATCCAAGTTCCGTCGGAAAATCTGAACTCCATTGAGAATCATCATTTTTTGAAAATAACACATCATAACAATCAGCATCAACAAACTCTTTTTCCTGTGTATCTGAATTCAAACGGTAAATTATTATATCTTTTTTCAAATCATCAACTGATTGATCCGTCCACATTTCAGAATATCCATGATATATAGTATACCAAGACAAATCTTTACTATCTTTTATTGAAAATACTTTGGATTGAATACCATAATAATCTCCAACACCATTTACCACTACCAGATAATCCCCTGGTACACTTGGCATATCCGTACTCATTTCCAATCCCGTCAATGATTGACTATTGTTCAGATAATCTTCATATTTCGCATATGCAATTTCATATTCCGTCTTATCCAAACACAGCTTATCCCCTGCTATATCTGCATAGATTTCAATATCCAAATTCTCACCCGAATGAACTTTATCCTCACAAGCTATTTTATAACTGCTAATATCTTTACTGTCATATATGGTTAAATCAACTGCCCTAGTTTCGCCAGAATATCCATTTATCCCAACCGCTTTTACTTTGTATTTTCCAGCTTCTATTGGGTTTTCCGAACTCCAGATTTCTTCATCTTCTTTACAAAACATGTACTGGTAGAAATCACATGAAATAGGCGATACACCATATCTATTTACTCTCAATTCCAAATAATCAGCAATATTTTCACCTGTAATAATTTTTCTATGATTGTAATTCAGATAATACCAATCTAACAATTTATGCGATTGAATCGTAAATACACCTACCGTACTTCCTGTATATTTACCAACACCCGTTGCAACACATATGTATTTACCAGGTTCTTTAGGTGTTTCATCACTCAACTGAATTCCTTCCAAACTATAATTATTGTTCTGATATATCTGATAATCAGCATACTGAACTACATAATTACTTGGATTTAAACATTCTTCCGTATAATTCCCAACATCCATTTTCAATTCTTGATTAGTTAAGATATTTGAGTAGTTGAACTCTATATGGTACCCTTGCATTTCATGCTTATAGTATAATGACAAATATCTTTGATTTCCCATCGTCCTTCCAGAATAAGAATTTTTTCCGAAAGCAGTGATTTGATATTTTCCTGACTCAGTTGGTAAACCCTTTACCCAATCCGAATATCCAGTTATTGAATTATATTCCGAATAATACAAATCATAATTTTGAGGATCAACTGTCTCCACTAATACCCCATTTTGATATAAAACAACAGAGAACAGATCGGCCAAATTGTCTAATCCATCATCAATCCAGTATGTGCCATATATATTTGATGAAATACTATATTTTCCTAAATCAATTGTAGTCTCTTCGCCATCAGATAAAAGCGTATCCTCCATCTCTACAGATACATTTTCTGATTCTTCGACTTCCTCCTCTGCATCCGATGATGTAGCAACATCTGCCATTTCCTCTATCATTTGCGCTTCTTGCGCATATGAAGTGATTGCATTTACCGGCATAGATGACAACATCACAGCAGCAGCTAACACACATGCTATTCTTCTCCTCATATTTTTTCCTCCCTTTGTATATATTATGATATAACGAAAAGATAGCATATATAGAGTTAACAGTCAATCGTTATAACTATAATATTATATTTATAAAGACAGTTTCTTATTCCTATATCTGTTATTATAGAGATAAATATTTGATATGTTATCTCTATATAGGAGGTGCCTTATGGAGATCGGTTCACGTATTAAGTATTTCCGCAAGAAAAAAGGCTATACAGTCAACAAACTTGCAAATATGGCTGGGGTTTCACAGAGTTATCTGCGTGATGTAGAGCTTGGAAACAAGAATCCCACAGTTTCATTTCTTTCCTTACTTTGCGATGCTTTGGATATCACCTTACAAGAATTCTTTTCGGAAGGAACATCCACTATGTTCTCCAGCGACCCTCTGATAGAACGAATATATCAATTAACACAAACACAACGTGAGGCATTGCTCCATTTTCTTAATACCATGGATTAAACCAAAAACAGAGAATATTCTTCTTTTCATTGTCAAGGATATTCTCTATTTTTTTGCTGTTTTTTCTTGCTTGACAAGATTCCTTTTGCAGATATATGATATCTATATCGATGATTCGATGGTCATTCGACCGATTGTTTCCATGTATAACAAACGTATATTGATAATTGAATAAAGGCTTTACACCCCACCAAATCCACCTTATAATAAAAATATCTTATGTAAAGGTGGTGGAACTATGAAAGCGAGTGATGAAGAAATGGGTATGAGTGACGAACAATTTGAAGTATATAATGCTTTGATTAATTTTATTAACGAATTAATCGAAGAAGAAGATGATAACCAAAAAAGCAAAGATAAAAAAGAACGTTTAAAAAACATTTTATCCAATAACAAATAAATTATACGACAAACTTTGGTGTAAAGCTTTTACAAATAAATGGACAACCGATACGGTTGTCCATTTTTCTATCTCTTACGCATATTCTTACGATATTCCCTAAGTTCATCAAAATCGAATTTATGTCGCACAGTTGTAGAGCTTGGATTTCTTCGTACAATCCTTGCTGCACGTAATCGTACCTTTTGGGATTCGTATCGAGTTCTTGCTGCTTCGATACCTTCTCGCAGTTCCAGCTCGAGAGCTTCCTTGCTTTCTGCAAGCTTCTCACCTTTCTCCTTCAGATACTCGAGGAACTTCTCCTTGTCATCCTCCACAAACGCAAGTACCACATCGAGTCTTTTTTGCAGCCGCTGCACATCCTCGTTTGCCAGAATCATCTTCTTCAGGTCGAACGCTTCCTGTGCTGAGGTAATCATATCCGAGATAAAATAAACGCAAAACACAATATCTGCCACTATCAGCCATACATGCGGCATTGCCAGAACAAAGTGTTCCACAGGATTGTGCAAAATCACCGTCAGCAACAGAGAAAATCCACCCCACGCAAGCGAACAACCCAGACAGATATATCCATTTAGATTAAGCGGCTGACAGGAATAATCCCAATACTTTACATGGAAGATTTTTTCCATGACATAGCCTGTGGCATATTCGAGCAATGTAGCTCCCACCATACCAAACAGGAAAATCAATGGAAACGAATTTCGAACCGGAATGGTAGAGATGAGGATAATCACTGCTCCGAATCCGTAAATCGGCAAAAACGGTCCATGCAAAAATCCCCGGTTTACCCATTGGCGATGCTCCCATGACACATACAAACTCTCAAATATCCATCCAATAAAACAATAAATTATAAAAAAAGCAATCCATTCCCAAATTGAATATGAAAACATGACAAAGCTCCTTCGTATCTCTTAGTTTTAATATCTCTAAGTATACCATTTGTCATTTTAAAATAAAATATTCATTTTTTTGACACAATCGTTTGCGCACTGCCTTTTATTTTACCTTTACACTGTTCACCTTGGACCATGTGGAATAAATCTTGGTTTTACCGCTTTTTGCATATGCGCGCATACGTACATAGTAACGCTTGCCACTCTTAAGCTTTTTAACCGTTTTCTCCACGCTGTATTTGCTTGTCAGATTCACCTTTTTCACGCCTTTATTGAACTTTGAACTGGTACAATACTGAAGCTCATATCCACTTGCACCGACAACTCCCGGCCAATTGGCAAAGAACCCTTTCTTGTTCGCATACACACGAAGCTTTGGCTTGGTCGGTACAATCTTGAAGGTCAGTGTCCGGCTGTCATAATATCCATTGATACCACTGATATATACCTTTGCAATTCCAACCCTCTCATTATTGCTGTAATCCAATGTGTAATCGATATTCTGCTTCAGAAGCTTTCCGCCGTAACGGACTGTCACTGCCGGTTTTCTCGGATTTCCTGTATAAACCAAGGTCGCAGTTTTTACCTTTGCGGATGCTTTGCTGATATTTTTCGGCTTTTGAATCATCGGATAATTGGATTCTGCACGGAATTCCCAATTCATCCACTTACTATTTGTCGCACTGTGTGTATTGAGTAAATTCAAAAAATCCTTGGAACGCATCACAGCATCTGAATAAAATTTGTTTGAGCTATGTGGATTACCGGTCTCTGCGATGATGGTACTACAGGTATCGATACAATGATTGTTGTAGGCCTGATAGACATATCCTGCGATTCCACCGCAACGAGAATCTTCATCGACTTTTTCTACCGAAACCATACCGGTGTTGTAACAATTTTGTACAGTGCCACCATGTGCCACGATACCACCGGCACATCTACCGGTTGCATTGACATTGGAGGTGTTACAGCTATTTTCTATATAATAGCAATTTACTCCGGCAACTCCTCCTGCTGTGGCTCCCTGCACCAAACCTCCAAGCATCATACAATTTATGACACTTCCTTTTCCATCGTCATAACCATTTAATCCGACGATTCCACCACTACGATCATTTCCTTTCACCTGTGTATTTCGGACCTGACAATTCAAAACATTGCCCAAATTGATTCCTACGATTGCACCCAGATATCCTCCCTCATAATCCCCGGTTGGCAGTTTTACATCAAACAGACAATCCTCCAGAATCAGGTTCTTGATTGTTCCGGAAGAGGATAAGATTCCGAACATTCCGGCACCATATTCTATATCGTTACGGTCACGGATTGATTTAGATGTTGCCTTCGTCACATTCAATCCGGATATCTTATATCCACATCCATCGAAGGTTCCTGAGAAGCATTCAATCGACGTAAAATTGTTCACCGTTACACTGTTATACGCAATATCGGCTGTCAGCTTTACGGTGATACCCGAAAAATCACTTCCCGCATTGGCCTGCTGGATAAAATTGTTCATATCCGCCACACTGCCGATTTCATAATCTGCCTTTCGCTCCTGCGCGTTTACATCCTTGGATGGCAACAGCATACTCCCAAGCCCGAGTGCTGCGACAAGTGCAAGCGCAATAAATTTTTTTGCTTTTCTCATAGTCTTCCTCTCCTTTATCTGCATATGTTTGTGTCTTTATGTAATGACCTATTATACATAAAAACTCGTCCATATCACCTATGGACGAGTGTATCATAGCATATCAATTTCGCACCTCAAATAGATTTGTAATTTTTAACATCGAGTTGCATAAATTAACCATTTATTCTATTCCTATCGTTTCAAACTCCGAAGTGTCATCAAATTCCCGGATATCAAATGGCTCCTGTGTCGTCATCTCCTGCGTTGTAGTTTGTTGTGTCGCAGCTTCCTGCGTTGTTGCCTCTTTCACCGGCGATTCCTGTGTCGTAGCCTTCCGGTTTTCCGGCTGTGTGTCAATATCCGATGGGGACTTATTGTCAGTCTTTTCATCCATATTCTGCGCACCCTTACTTACCATCAATGTAATCTGAGAGATTGCACCGCTGTTATAGACGGTATTGGCTGCAACCGACTGCGTGATAACCAATCCCTTCTCAACCTCTTTATCATACCGGTACTCCACACGTATCACTATTTTCGCATCTACATTTTTGATTTTTGACCTTGCAGATGCCTCCGTCTCATTGACCACGGACGGCATAGTGATAATCGAAGGCTCCGGATTTCCCTTTGGCTGTGTGTCTGTCAACGTGGAAAGTTCGTTTTCCTGCGTCGTAACAGCCTTTTTGTCATGGCTCTTATCTGCAAGCGCCAGCCCCAGACCAACGATGAACAAAACTGCGCCAACAGCCATCAGGATACGTACGAACGGAAAACTCCTTTTTCCAAGCCGTTTGATTCTTCTTGCACGTTTTCCGGATACCTTGTCTGCAATTACGGTTTTCGTATTCTCTGTATCAGGGCTGTTGCAGAGTGCATGATAAAAATCCTCTACATTTCGATACCGCTTTGCCAGATTTAATTCCATGGCAGCAAGCAAACCCTCTTTTTGCCATTGCTGCATATCACACCCTTCAAAATCTGATATGCTTATACGATCCTCCTGCATACGTTCTACTGCCGGCTGCGGCGCATGTCCGACCAATGCCATATACATCGTCGCTGCAAGGCCGTACACATCCATCCATGGTCCCTGCTTTCCGGATTGGATATACTGCTCCGGCGGTGCATATCCGTTTTTTACAATAACTGTACGCGTCCTGTCACTTGTGTTTTCAATCCATCCTGCAGCACCAAAGTCAATCAATCTCGCCTGATTATCCAGCCCGATAATGATATTCTCCGGGCTGATATCCCGATGAACCAGACCCTGTCTGTGAATCTGGATCAGTGATTTCATAACCGGAGCAAACAGCTCCATAATCTCCGAAAATGTCAATACACCATTGTCATTGATGTATTGCTTTAACGTGATTCCCTCGATATACTCCATCACAATATATGCAGTGTTATGTTCCTCAAAGCAATCAATTACGCAGACAATCCCATAGAGATATTGAAACATTCTTAGGGTCTGTGCCTCCTGAAGAAACCGCTTTCTTCCATGTTCATACTGTTCCTCAAATTCTTCACTGAACACATGCAGCTTCAACCCGGAATCTGTAACACAGCGTATGGCAATCTCATGCGGAAAATATTCCTTGATTGCGACTTTTGTAGAATCACCGCATACAATTCCCTCATATGTAATTCCAAATCCACCCTCTCCAAGCACACCCTTTACTATATATTTGTCATGTAACACGGTGTCTGTCGGAAGCCTGCGGGAATCCCGAATTTCTATTTGTCCTGTGTCCATATTCCTTCCGCCTCAATCATAACAAACTTCTGCGCACCAATCTGAATCCTGTCGTGATTTGCCAGAAGGGCTTTCTTTTGCAATCGTTTTCCATTGACATAGATTTCCGATGCCTCAGGATTTATAAGGTAACATTCCCCGCGACCAATATCGTAGTTTATAATTGCATGATTTTTCCTTGAGACTGTCAAATCATGTATCAATGGGATATCCATATTGGACGCACGCCCAATGACATTTTCTCCTTCGCGCAGCAAAAAACCCTCGCCGGTCATCTCTCCTTCCACACAGATGAGAACACCCACTGTTTTCCGCCTTCCAATCTGCTCATACTTCTGCCGTTTTTCATCTTCCGGAATCTCAGTATCTACATCTGTCTGATCGATACTAATATCTTCCATGACCATGGAGCCATCCCAGGCAATCGTCGAACAATGCGGACAACTGCGAAATTTGTCTCCATCATATATATGTTCATTTTTACATTTTATTAAATGCATATCCTTGTTCCTTATCCTAATTTGTAAACGACCTGTTTGTCCCCGAAGCAGATTGTTGTGCCCGGTGACAGCAGGTATGTATTCCCCCGTATCAGCCGTATTTCCTTATCAATAAATGTCCCGTTTGTGGAACAGTCACACACCTCATAGTTATTGTCCTGTTCGTGATATATGATGGTACAATGGGTTCTGCTTACCAATGGCAGATTCACAATCATATCCGCATGCATGCTGTCCCTGCCTATCATTATCGTCTGTTCCGGTACGATGCGAACGATCTTACCCAAATATTTTCCGTCCACACAAATCAATGCGCCCTTGGTATCATTGTGTTGAAACAGTCCCGAAGAAAGGTAGCTGTGCCGGCTTGTGTCGCCTGTCTTTTCCACAATGGTTGAAATAATCTCCGATTCCTGCATTGCCTTTTTTACGACATCTTTATATTTGCGACTGATGGGAACCGCGTACTCACCAACCTGAATGACCGTACTGTTGTAAGTCGTCACCCGCGAGATGGGAACGAGATAGCTTTGATGGCACCTTACAAACCCGTCCTTCGCCAGTATCTGTTCCACATAATCCAGCTTGTCGTAGTACTCGTAATCCTTCGTCTTCGTATGTACAACGATTTTTCGATAGTTACTCTCAATAAATAATATGATATCCAGAGGTATCCGGATATGCTCTCCCTGTACACTGATATTGAGGCATTTCGGATTGAGCTTCATTTCCTGCAGATACCTGTTCACTTCCGTCGCAATATCCTGTTCCTTAAGAGGCTTAAGCAGATATGCAAATGTATGCTTGCGATAGCACTTCATCACATGCGTCCTCGACGTAGTCACAAATATCACATCCGTATCCACATGTTTTTTCTCCAGCAGCTTTGAGATTTCCAAACCGGACCCTTCACTTTGAAAGATATCCAGAAAGAGCAGATTGCAGTCAAATGTACCTGCTTCAATTGCCTCTGTCACTTCCCTGTTATCCGTAAATATATGGGCTTCCCAATCCGTATATTGATACAAAATTTCTCGAAGCATCTCTACGAGATGATTCACGAATTTTTCATCCATATCGCATATACCAACTTTTAACATCGTACCTGTTTCCTCTCCGTGTTTGTATCGAAATGCGTTCGCACCTCTCCATACTCATCCTACCACAACTCGGATATTCACAAAAGAATATTGTTATTTTTAACAGGCGTTTGCATAAATTAACCATTTGTCATTTTGCCCGCTTAATCAATGCTCCGTATGCCTTTGCTTTTCCTTTTGGCACATAGATTTTGACCTTCTTGTTCACCTTTGTAAATGTGTTTTTACCGATTGATTTTATCACCTTACTGTTAATCTGAATCTTCTTGAGATTCTTGTTTCCATACAGGACCTTTTTTCCGATTTTGGATACCTGTTTTCCAAACGTGATACTTGTCAATGCAGTACAATTCATAAATGCTTCGTCACCTATTGTTTTGACATTGCTTCCGATTGTAACCGTCTTCAGCTTCCGGTAATTCTTGCATGCACGTTTGCTAACCGCAGTCACCTTGTATTTCTTTCCGCCGAAACTGACGGTGGACGGAATCGAAAGCTTTGTAATCGTATTCTTGACACATCCCGCAAAGGAAGCCGTATTCTTTCCTGTAATCGTATATTTATAAGACCCTTTCTTGTAAGTCTTTCCAATCTTGTATGTCACGGTTGTCTGTGTCTTCGTGTCTGCTTCCGGCTGTGGTTCGTTGTTTGGTTCCTCCGTTTGGACACCCGGTTTTTCCACGTAAATTGCTGTGATTTTAATGTCATTGTTCTGGATATACACGGCTGCCGGACTCTCGCTTACCACCTTCAAAACCATGTTGGGATAATAATCGCATACCCCGGCCTGTATCTCACCTTTGAAACTGATATTTGAAAAATCGGATACGCCTTCCGGGATGGAAAGTTGCAGGGAATAACGCGGATCAAATGCCGTGTCTTCCAAGATTCGGATGGCAGCCGGTAATTCAACCGCGCCTAGTTTTTCACAACCGTAAAATGCCATCGTACGGATGGTTGTGAGGCTCTGCGGCAAAGCAAGCTGTGTGAGCGCCGTGCACTTATAGAAGGCACCCTTTCCAATCTCCGTCAGCTTGTCGTGCAGGACGACAGCATCCATCGCACAGCACCCATAAAACACGCCTTCGCCCAGACTCACCAAAGAATCCGGCAAATCTATGCTTCCAAGAGCACTACACCCGGCAAAGGTATATGGCTGCAAGGTGCTGATATTGTCAGGCAATGTAATTGCAGTCAGCTTCGTACATTTTGAAAATGCATACGAACCAATATATGATACGGACTTTGGTATGAGCATCATCTCCAGGTTCGAACACCCCGCAAAGCAGTATTCTCCAATCTGTATCAAACTATCCGGCAATCGGATATCTGCCAGATACTTATAGCCATTGAAACATTTGTCACCCAGAGATACTATCGTCTCCGGGAGAATCACCCGGTACAGATTCGTGATAATCTGATTGTCTTTCTTCAGACAACTGACCCCTGTTACCTTGTAGCCATCTATGGTTCCCGGAATCTGTAGCTCCACCACAGGTGTTCCCTCCTGCGTATACACACCGGTCACCTCAGACAACACCGGCGTCTTTACAAGTCCCGTAATCTCTATCGTTTTATCTTCTTCACTGACAATCTTGTATTTCCATGCATCTGAGACATACTCCTGTTCTTCCGCCTGCACACGAGGTACCTGCATCATCACAAGGAACACAAAGACTGTCAACACAGAAAGCAAAAATTTTCTTCCCACGCTTTTCAACCTCCCTTCTCCTGTACTATACCAAAACACACTCGGTCACGCAACCGAGTGCTTCCATCTTCTTCATATACGATGTTTTTTGTTGCTTGACAAGATTCCTTTTGCGGATATATGATAATCGCATAGACAATTCGATGGTCATTCGACCAATGTTTTCCACAAGAATAAACGCATATTGATAATTGAATAAAGGCTTTACACTATGATA
>JBJENA010000066.1:0-11036 GCA_051879955.1 Wujia sp. | reverse complement strand
TTCCTTTTCATCTACATATTATAAAAAGATGGAAGATAGAGAAGGTATCATATGTTTAGAGATAATTGTTGCAATATGCAAGGTATAAATCTTCATGCGATAATGTGTCGGAAACCGGAAGCTGTGGCAGAAATTATGGGAAGTGATGAATATCCGGATATCATCGGTGTGGTTCGATTTTACCAATTAAAAATTGGTGTAATGGTTATCACAGAAGTTATGGGATTACCGGATCGTGTTGGTGCATGTATGTGTCCGGTATTTGGTTTCCATATTCATAGTGGCGGAGATTGTTCGGGTAATCAGAAGGATGCATTTGCAGATGCGATGGGACACTACAATCCGAATGATTGTGCACATCCGTATCATGCAGGAGATATGCCGCCTCTGTTTGGAAACTTTGGATATGCATTTTCTGCATTTCTTTCGAGTCGTTTTTGCGTGGATGAGATTGTGGGAAGAACAGTCATTCTTCATTTACATCCGGATGATTTCCATACCCAGCCGGCAGGCGATTCCGGTATGAAGATTGCGTGTGGTGTGATATGCAGAACTTGAATGACAAACAAAGGTGTTAAAATAAGTAATGGAAACCGTAAGAAAATTGTAAGATGTAGTTGATAAAATACCGGTAAAGAAAATCATGATAAAAGGAAGGAACGCCATGAGTATTTTATCAACAAAAAATCTTACAAAGATATATGGAAGCGGAGAGAATGCGGTACATGCGCTTAGCGATGTTTCAATTGACATTGAGGAAGGAAGCTTTGTCTCGATTATCGGAAGCTCCGGAAGCGGAAAGTCTACACTTTTGAATATGCTGGGTGGATTGGACCGTGCAACCGAAGGGTCCGTAATCGTAGACGGACAGAAAATATTTGAGATGTCGGATGAGGAACTGACGATTTTTCGAAGAAGAAAAATCGGGTTTGTATTTCAAAATTATAATCTGGTTCCTATTTTAAATGTATTTGAAAATATCGTGCTGCCAATTGAGCTGGATGGGTCAAAAGTGGATGAGTCTTATGTGGAAAAAATCATTGAGATGCTGGGACTTACAGATAAGCGCTATGCTATGCCGAATCAATTGTCCGGTGGGCAGCAGCAAAGGGTTGCGATTGCGCGTGCCCTTGCAGCGAAACCGGCGATTATCCTTGCAGATGAGCCAACCGGAAACTTAGACAGCAAGACGAGTATGGATGTGATTTCCCTGTTGAAGCTTACAAGCAGAGAATTTCAACAGACGATAGTCATGATTACACACAACGAAGATATTGCCGTGATGGCAGATGAGATGATTCGCATCGAGGATGGCAAAGTGTTCGCTCTCGAAAAAAAGGAGGGTGAAAAGCGATGCTAAAAAACAACAATCAGGTGGCGGTAAATCGCATCTATCACAGAATGCTAAAACAAAATAAGGTCCGAAACCGAATTGTTATTTTGGCAATTATCCTTACGACCTTTATGTTTACGGCTGTCTTTACGCTTGGGTTTTCCATGGCGAAAAATTTAAACCAGATGCAACTTCGATTGCAAGGAACAAAATCCTCTGTCTACTTGGAGAAGCCGTCAGGGGAACAGCTTGAATTGGCAAAGAAATGTAAGGCTCTGCATGCAGCGGGTGTGCAGATTGACGCGGAAACTGTGTCGGATGTGACAGGGGATTATCAGTTTTTGCTTCAGTATTATGATAAAGTGGAGTATCAAAACAACCTGAGCCCTGCCATCGATGCGATACAGGGTGCATATCCGGAAAAAGAAAATGAGATCATGTTGTCAAAAAACACTTTGGAATCAATAGGTATATCACAACCGAAGCTTCAACAGACAGTGACCTTGTACATGAATGGTAAAAAATGTGAATTTGTTCTTTCCGGATGGTTCAATTATTTCGGCAGAAAAAATCTGTGTTTTGTCTCAAAGGCTTATGTGGATAAACAAGGCTATCGCATGGAGGATTGCGGACGTATCAGCATGTCTGCAAAAGAAGGAAAACAAGGTGATTTACAGGATGAATTGGAGAAACAGATTACGCTACGTACAGGGCAGAAGTTTGACGTAACCTATGATGTGCAGGAGGAAAACAGCGGCAATCGAATCGTAATTGCAATCAGTATCTGCCTGATTGCCCTGATGATTGTACTGAGTGGCTATTTACTGATATACAATGTGATGTATATTTCCGTCACAAAAGATATCCGTTTTTATGGCATGTTAAAAACCATTGGTACAGCACCGTCACAGATTCAGACGATTGTAAAACGGCAGGCAAAACATCTTGCATGGATTGGCATTCCGATTGGCGTGTTGCTTGGTACGGGTGTATCGTTCGGCGTGGTGCCGCTTGCAATGCGTATGTTATCCATTGAGCGTGAGGCTGCGCTTTCTTCTGCGGTAAGCTTCAATCCCGGTATCTATATCTTTTCGATTGCATTTGCGTTTATGACTGTGTTTATCAGTGCGAAAAAACCTGCAAAGCTTGCCGGAAGGGTGTCTGCGATTGATGCCATGAAATATAACGCAAGTACGTCTGTAAAGTCGCATAAAACGACAAGCGGTGGAAAGCTATCCCGTATGGCATGGCGCAATGTGTTCCGGGAGAAGAAGCGGAGTATGCTTGTGTTTGCATCCATGTTTATGGGAACTATGACATTTTTGTGCGTGAACACGTTTATCAAATGTCTCGATTCCGATAGCTTTATCGAACACTATCTGCATAATGATTATGTTCTCTATGGCGGAAACGACGAGGAGCATATGCAAAGCAAAAAGACGATGGAGGATATTGCACAGGAGATGCGGGAGATTCCCGGTATGGGAACAGTGTACACGAACCGGAGTGAACCTGTCACATTGCCGTTTGATGCGGATTTATATACACCGTTTTTGGAGTCCGAGGATTCCATGCAGGATACGATTGCCTTTTACAGCAATCCCCCAAGTGAAGATGCAGCGTATGGGGCACCACTTATTGCAGTCAATACAGAGATGATAGAGGCATATAATAAAAATGCGCGGCAAAAGGTGGATATCGATGCATTTGAAAAAGGTGAGGTATGCTTGATCGGATATCTTAATACGATAGAACAATCGGAGCAGATGCTTGGAAAAACAATTGTGCTCCGCAATGATGAAACGAAACAGGAACGAACCATAACGGTTGGTTCTGCCATGTTGCACAATGAAAATGAAGCACTCACGGCAGGGTACTATTGGGTCAAGATGGGAGCACCGGAGGCGATCCTTGTGAGTGACAAGGTGATGAATGAGTTGTTCCCGGATGCGGGTGTGGACTGCATCATCGCGGATGCAAAACGCGGAAAAGAACCGGAGGTTACTCCGTATGTAGAGCGCATTACCAAAGAAAATGATGTGCTTGAAGGTTGGGATATCCGTTCGATAGAGGGAGCAGAGTTTAAGAAATCCATGCTTTCCCTGGAGATTTTAGGTGGCGGTATCTCACTGATATTGATTCTGATTGGAGTTGTCAATTATATCAATGTCATGATTACCGGTGTCTATACGAGAAAGACGGAGCTTGCGGTTTTGGAAAGTGTCGGTATGACCAAAAGGCAGATTAGAAAAATGTTGATGTATGAGGGAATGTTTTATGGTATCATCACGATAGTGCTTGTCGCATCACTTGGAAGCCTGATGATGCTTGGAACAGCCAAAATGTGTATGAAGCTTGCGGATTATGCGATTTTCCATTATCCGTTTGGCCTTTTGATTGGTGTTGCAGCAGTGTTATTTGTCATTTGCATTATCGTTCCGGCATTTGTATTTCGGACGATTTCGAAAAATACGGTGACGCAGAGGCTTCGGGATGTCGCATAGCAAAAGCTTGTAGGAGATGGATATGAACAGGATATTGATTGTCGAGGATGATGTGATTATATGTGGCGGCGTCAAGCTGTTTTTGGAGCAAAAAGGCTATCAGGTGCAGACAGCAAATTCCTGCGCAGAGGCAGAAAGCTGTATGAAAGCAGCATACGACTTGATATTACTTGACTGGAATTTGCCGGATGGAGATGGACTTGAACTGTGCAGAAAAATACGGAAACACAAGACCGTGCCGATTATTTTCCTGACAGCAAGGGATATGGACAGCGATATGATAGCCGGATTTAAGGCCGGATGTGATGATTATATCGCAAAGCCATTCTCCGTGGAGATTCTATATCAGAGAATCGAGGCGGTTTTGCGTCGGAGTGGCGGTGCAAATCAAAAGGAATTGTTTCATTACAAGGATATGTCAATGGATTTTGAACGTATGCAGGTCATGCTTGGCGAGGAACCGGTAAAGTTATCGGCTACGGAGTATAAGATTTTGGAGCTACTTGTGCGCAATCAGGGAAGGGTAATTACAAGAGAGACGATACTCGAACGCGTTTGGGACTGCGATGAGAATTTCGTGGACGAAAACACATTGAATGTTCATATTCGAAGACTTCGTCAAAAGCTGGAAAAGGATTCGAAAAATCCTGAATATATTCTGACGGTTTTTGGAATTGGCTACACATTTGGAGAAGCATGATGCAGGAAAATTCATACCAAATTTATCAAAAAAAATATAACAAAAGGGTGAGGGCAATCTATACCTTTGCCCTTCTTTTTGCTGTTTGTGTGTCTGTATTTTCGGGTGTTTTTTTTCACAATGTATGGATAGGTGTTATGCTGATTTTATCCTGTCTTGTACTCATTTTGACTATGCATATGCTGCAAAAAACAGATGATGATTATTTTTCTGCGATTGTATCCGATATAGCGCAGCTGATTGATGTGTTGACCGAGCTTGAGGAGCAGGAGATATTTCCTGCAAATGAGGATACACTTGTTTCAAAGCTGCAAGGAAAAATACAAAAGCTTGTCCGTATTTTAAAGCTTCAAAAGGAAAAAGAACAGATGGAACACGAAAATATCAAGGGACTGGTATCCGATCTTTCTCATCAGTTAAAGACACCGATATCCAATCTTAAAATGTACACAGAATTTTTGAAGCAGACAGATTTGTCACAGCAGGAACGGGACAGTTATTTGCATATTCTCGATTTGTCGGTGGAACGACTCACGTTTTTGTCGGAAAGTATGATTAAGGTCTCAAGACTTGAGAGTGGATTGATTACCCTTGATTGTAAGAAGCAAAGTATCAATGACACGATATTGAAAGCAGTAAAGGATGTATATGCAAGTGCAAAACAGGCAGGTGTTACCGTCAGCTATGAAGAAGATTGCAGATGGGAGGTCCTGCATGACAGAAGATGGACGGCTGAGGCGCTGTTCAATCTGCTGGACAACGCTGTCAAGTACGGAAAATCCGGAAATGAAATCTGTATATCCGTCAGAAAACTCGGTGCACTCCTTGAAATCTCTGTCAAGGATGAAAATGAAACAATTCCCGAACACGAACGCACACACATTTTCGAGCGATTTTATCGTGGCAGAAATGCCGGACAAAAGGAAGGCGTAGGAATCGGTCTTTACCTTGCACGACAAATCATCCAAACCCAGGGCGGTTACTTGAGTGTCCGGGAGTGGGAACGAGGAAATCAGTTCCTCATAGTGATGCATTTCTAGAGACAATCGTGCTAAATGCAAACAGGTCCGGACGGTTTCTGGATATTGTAAATTCAAATTGAATACCGTCTGTGTTATATACATGAGATGTAATCACTGCCAGACAGTTGTAACCATCTAAACAAAGATATTTCTCATCAAATGGGGTTGTGCGTTCCATCGTAACACATCGTTTGACTGTTTGTATTGTCATTCCTGCCTCGTCTTCAATATAACGGAATAAGGAGCCTTTGAGTGCTTCTTCGGTAAGGTCCGGTACGAGATCTTTTCGAAGCAAGGTGTTGTCAATCATCTTCGCAACACCATCTACGGAGCGTAAACGCTGTATAAAGAAGACTTCCGTATTTTCTTCAAAGCCGCTTTGTTCAGCAAGCTGTGCATCCACAGTCATTTCGGTAAATGTGATGACATGGTTCGTAACAGAAGAACCTTGGCTTCTTGCGGCCTGACATAAGCCTTCGAGTGAGTTTAGTCCGTAAAAAGATTGTTTTTGCGGCGTGTAGATAATATGAACACCACGTCCATGCATGGGCTGTGTGTATCCCATGCTTGTCAGTTTGGATATGGCTCTGCGCAATGTGTTTCGGGAGCAGTTGTATATTTTTGTCAGTTCATTTTCGGAAGGTAACAAGGTTTCATATTTGTATTCCTGTGATTCGATTTTCTTTTTTAAATCCAAAAAGATGTCTTCATATATTGATTTTGGCATCGTCGGTTCCCTCCTTATGTTAGCAAGTTATTTTAAGATATTATAAAACGGAATCTTTTATATGACAAGATGTATAAACAAGTTTGTCAGAATGCGCAACTTGTTTATACAAATTCTGCTCAATATATAACAAAATTGTGTTAAGTAGATTGACTATGTGCTAAAATAGTACAAAACAGGTTTCGTAGCAATTTATCACAAAAGATGGGAAAGGATATAGATTATGATACAAAAGATGATTCATACAATCAAACAGGATATGGTACTTGTCATTGCATGGATCCTTGCAGTTTTGTCGATGCTGCTTGTACATCCGTCCAAGGCATATCTGGGATATATAGACTGGCGTTCGCTGGGAATTCTGTGGAGTCTTATGATTATCATGCAGATGCTTCAGGATCATGCAGTGTTTGAATATCTGGGACACAGATTGCTGCTTCGAACACATTTTGTATGGCAGTTGGTGGCTGTGTTAGTCGGACTGTGTTTTTTTAGCAGTATGTTTATCACAAATGATGTTGCGCTGATTACTTTTGTGCCATTTGCCATTATGCTGCTCAAACAATGCAAGAAGGAAGATAATATCATAATGGTTGTGGTATTGCAGACGATTGCGGCCAATCTGGGCAGTATGATGATGCCGGTGGGGAATCCTCAGAATCTGTATCTGTTTGGGTTACAGGATATGTCTGTTTGGGAGTTTGTGCAGCTGATGCTTCCCTATGCAGCGGTATCTTTGGGATTGATTTTGATTACCATGTTATTTGTGCGCGGAAAGAGTGACAGCATCGATATCAAGATGGAGCAGGCAAGGGGGATAGGCAGCAGGAAGGTAGTAGTGATATATCTGATGCTTTTTGTACTTGCGCTGCTGACGGTTGCACGAATCATTCCATTTTACATATTAGCTGTAATGGTTCTGGCAGTTACACTTATCTGTGATGCAAGTGTGATACGAAAAGTGGATTATGGACTTTTGATGACATTTGTGGGATTTTTCCTGTTTACCGGCAATCTGGGAAGATACGCTCCGGTCAGAGAATTTCTGCAAACGATAGTAGATGGTCACGAATTGATGGCAGGGATTGCAGTCAGTCAGGTAATCAGCAATGTACCGGCTGCACTTTTATTGTCAAAATTCACCTCGGATATACCGGCTTTGATTATCTCGGTCAATCTGGGCGGATTAGGAACTTTGATTGCATCGATGGCCAGTTTGATTTCATTTAAGCTGTATGCCCGGACCACCGGAGCAAAAAAAGCAAGCTACATGGCGATGTTTACTGTGGTAAGTATAGTATATCTCTTGGTTTTATGCGGACTTTTCCGATGGATAAGAGGATGAAAACAATGATATGAGAAGGTATCAGAATTGACAAATGATGTGATCGATGTTAATATAAAACAACTGTTATGTAACAAATGTTTTATAAAGATAAAGAGAGGGGAAATACCATGCCACCGGAACCAAAATATACACGACAGGATATCATACAGGCAGCCTATGATATTGTGAAGGAACAGGGCATAGAGGCTGTGGCAGCCAGAGCAGTCGGGAAGAGACTTGGAACAACGAGTACACCGATTTTCACATATTTTAATGGAATGGATGAATTGAAGGAGGCAGTGTATCAGAAGGCTTTGAATGAAAGCATATCCTATTTCAGAGGATGTATGGACTATGAGCCTGCATTTAAGGAGTTTGGGATGCGATGGATTCGTTATGCAAAGGAAAATCCCAATTTCTATAAGCTGGTATACATGACAGAACGGGGCAATCACAATGAAACAGATTATGTCAATGATGATTTGATACCGATTCTGGAATCGATGGAATCGGAGGTTATGAAAACCTTTGATATTCGTTTGCTCTCAGCAAGGAAGCTGATTAAGGAAATGTGTATTCATGTGCAGGGCGTGGCGTCAATTTGTATGCGAAAGGACATTGATTATGATGAGAACAACATCTGTGAGTCTCTGGGACGCGTCTGCATATCGTTGGTTGTAGGGATAAAATTACAGGAGAAAAGTATAGATGAACAACAGGCACGTCGTATGCTCGCACAGGCTACATGGATGCCGCAAAAGAAAGTTTAAAACAGGGAGGATGAAAAATGGCACAACCGATTATGGAATTAGACAACTTGACAAAAGAATTTAAAGTCCTCAATCGACATGAAGGATTAAAGGGGAGCATCAAGGATTTGTTCTCCAGAGACTATCGAATTGTACGTGCGGTTGACAATGTATCGATGAAGATTTACCCCGGAGAGATAGTCGGATATTTGGGTCCGAACGGGGCAGGCAAATCGACGACCATCAAGATGATGACCGGTGTGCTGGAACCTACAAGTGGCAGTGTGATCTGCAATGGAATCATTCCATACGAAAAAAGAAGTGAAAACGCACAGAATATCGGTGTTGTATTTGGGCAGCGTTCCCAGCTTTGGTGGGCATTGCCGGCAATAGAATCCTTCAAGATTTTGAAGGAGATATATCAGGTGAGCAACCGTGATTACAAGGATATGATGGATTTGTACGCAACGATTGTAGATATGGATGGACTGATGCACAAAGCTGTAAGGCAGATGTCACTGGGACAGAGAACGCTGTGTGATATTCTGGCATCCTTTTTACATAATCCGCCGGTTGTATTTTTGGATGAACCGACCATCGGACTGGACGTTTCCATGAAGGCGAAGATTCGGGAATTGATTCAAACCTTGAACAGGGAGAAGCATACAACCGTTATTTTGACCACACATGATATGGGAGATGTGGATGCGTTATGTAAGCGTATTGCCATCATCGACAAAGGTACAAAACTGTATGACAACGATATCACGCATTTGACCGAATTGTTCGGCTCTTACCGGACGTTGCGACTGTCTCTTGCGGAAGCAGATTTGGAGGAAGACAGTGAGAGCAAAAAGCAGTTGATTAAGGAGATTGATACACTGCTTCGAGGTAAGCTCGCAGACAGTGAGGCATGTCGCGTGTCTGCACAGGAAGAGCAGATAGAGATTCTCGTGGATGAGTCCCGGGCAAACATTATCGATGTGTTAAATGCGGTACAGGAATCATACAAAATTACAGATATGAAGCTTATGGAGATTTCGACGGAGAGCGTGATTCGCAAGATCTATGAGGCCGGTGAAGTGAAGGCGGGGGATGAAGCATGCAAATAAAAAAATATGGAACTCTGGTTCGTGCAGGCGTGCTGGAAAGCCTGCAATTTCGTCTGTCCATGCTGTTTACATTCGTAGGAAATTTGCTGTATCTCCTGCTGGTTTATTATCTGTGGAGGGCAATCTTTCAATCCTCAGATTCCGATGTCGTAAATGGTATGACCTTTCAGGACACGATGATTTATCTCGTATTTGCCACAGCTTTATTCAATTTTATGGAGATGTGGGTTGTATGGGATATGGGACGTGATATTCAGTCCGGAAAGATTATTGTGGATTTGCTTAAACCCATGCCATATAAGACCTGGCGGTTTTTTATCGGCTGTGGAGAGATGGTCACAAAGTTTTTCACAACCTTTTTGCCAACTGCAATCATTTGTTTTATTGTGACAAATGGCGCCATTACGCTAGGTAAAAATGTGTTGCTGTTTATATTAAGTGTCATTTGCAGTGTGTTGATCAACTACTATATCAACTTTATGATTGGTGTTGTGTGTATGCATACACAATCCATCTGGGGAATCAATATCATGAAGGAAGTTGTGGTAGGCATCTTGAGTGGTGCGATGGTACCACTTGCCTTCTTCCCGGAGGTATTGAGAAAGGTAGCGATGTTTCTGCCATTTCAGGCGATTTGTAATTCGCCGATGAAAATCCTGATGCATTATGAGGATGGCGTGTTGCAGACATTGCTGTTACAGGTATTCTGGGTGATTGTACTTTACATTTTAAGTGAAGTATATTTTCGGTCATCATTGAAGAAAATCACGATAAATGGAGGTTGATAAGATGAAAAAACATAGTTTATCGTATTATTGGAAAATTTATCGCATGATTATCGCGCAGGATATCAAGAGTAAAATGAGCTATCGGGAGGATTTCATCATATCGATGATTGGTATGGTGGCAACCAGTATTGCGGGGGCTATGACCTTTTGGCTGGTGTTTCAGAAATTTCCAAGTATCAATGGCTGGAGTTATTATGAGATGATATTTTTATATGGATTCTCATTGATTGCGGCAACACCGGCACAGTGCCTGTTTGATAATAACTGGAATCTGCGTATGCAGGTGTATTCAGGAGACTTTATCAAGTATTGCTTCCGACCGATGAATCTGTTCTTTTACTATATGTCGGAGATTTTCGATGTGAAGGGATTGGGACAGTTTGCATTTGGCGTTGCTTCGGTGTGCTATGCATGGACAAAGCTGAAGCTGGCGTTTCATTGGTATACAATATTCCTGTTTTTGGTTGCGGTTTTATCAGCGTCCTTGTTTGTAATTGCAATCCTGAATCTGGCAGCATCCGCATGCTTTTGGATTATCAATTCCTTTTTTGTTCTTTCCTTGTCGAATACCCTTCGTGACTATGCGAAGTATCCGATCACGATATTTGGAAATCCACTGCGGGCTGTCTTTACCTTTGTAATACCGATTGGGTTTATGGCATTTTATCCGAGTCAGATATTCTTGCGTCCGGGTGCGATACCTGTATTCGTGTGGTTCACACCGTTGTTTGGAATCGCCTTTTTCTATCTGAGCTACAAGGTTTGGATGAAGGG
>JBJENA010000065.1:0-37337 GCA_051879955.1 Wujia sp. | reverse complement strand
AAGATGTCTTCAATTTCTTTCTCATTGATCTTAAGAAGATAATCTCCCGGTTCAATCTCCAATTCTTCCGCAATGGAATCCGCTTGTATTGCTGTTATTTTATGCTTTTTCATAATCTATTGACCTCTTAACATAATCACGGCACCCAGATTGCCTCTTTTTCCTGCTGTCGCACGATGTGAAAACAAAAGTTCCCTGTTACAACAAGTACACAAGTCCGGCATAGCAATATGCTCTAAAGTCACACCTGCTTCCAGGAAATTAAACGCACAGGCCTTATGCAAATCAAGAAGATACTTGCCATTTCCTTTCGAAATCAAAATCTCCTCTTGCTGCGATTTCGTATATGCAACACAAAATTCCTCTGCTACATCCTCACTTACTTCATAACAGGATTGACAAATCGACGGACCAATTGCACAGATCATATCCGCAGCCTCACATCCGTATTCCCTTTTCATTTTTTCAACCATCTTTGTGCCAATCTTTCCAACCGTTCCACGCCATCCGGAATGTGCGGTTGCTACAACCCGCTTCTTAGGGTCATAGAAAAACAAAGGAACACAATCCGCATAAAAGGTCATCAAAGGAAGATTCGCTACATCCGTAATCAATCCATCGATTCCTTCATAATCCAGTGGTCGAACGGTTCCCTTTCCTGCATCTTCTTCTGTCACACTCCGAATCTTCGTATCATGTACCTGATCGGAAAATACCAACCGCTTATAATCATATCCAACAGCCTGACCAAATCTACGATGATTCTCTGTCACATATTCCGGCTTATCTCCACGTGAAAAGCTTAGATTCATGCTGCTTAACCAATCTTCACTGACACCTCCGAATCGCGTGGAAAAACCAACGGTAATCTCCGGATATGCATCAAAGCAATGGTATCTGAGTACCGGAACGCATGCCTGCCTGTCATTATCAGCAACCCGTACATATTCAAAATATGTCGTCCTTGGTTGCATATACTTCCAATCCTTTTCTTTTTCCTTCCAGATACGCTCTGGTTGTAACTGTAATCTTACATCAAACGGTTTCATACTTCCCTCTCTATACAATAAACGAAAATGCATTCTCAATATGTGTAATCTCATTTCCTGTAATTCCGATTACATCAAAACGAATCGCACAATCATCCGGATTCATGTTCTTTTGATTCATATAAAACAAAGCGGTTTTGCAAACCTGTCTTTGTTTCGCCATGGTCACTGCTTCCAGAGCATGACCGGAAGCACTGTTTCGACGGTATTTCACTTCTGTAAATATCAAATATTCTTCCCTTTTCGCAACAATATCAATCTCGCCCTGTCGCACCTGATAATTCATATCCAGAATACGATATCCTTTTTCTTCTAAGTATTGTGCAGCAATCTGCTCTTTTTTACTCCCAATCTGTCTTTTGTTATACATCCTATCTCCCTGACTTAATGATTTCGTTCAAGCTTTGCACGAATCTTATCCATTCGGTCTACATATACCAAAATCTCAGCAACCACACCATACAATTCCGGAGGGATACAATCCCCTATATCAAGATTCATCAACGTATTGGTCAAATCTGTATCTTTATATAGCGGAACATCACTTTCCTTCGCAGTCTCAATGATTTTTTCAGCCAACAAGCCTTTACCGGTTGCCACGACCTGTGGTGCCTGCGTGCCCGGCTCATAGACCAGAGCTACCGCTTTCTTCTTTTCTTCTTTCTTTGGTTTATTATGCTGACTATAATTCATAAGCAACTCCTTATGTCCGTACATCAAATGAATAACGCTTCACACTTTGTTCGATATCCTCTGTGAACATTTCTTTTACAACCGCATTTTTCTGTCCACCAAGCAAAGTTGGTTCCCGCATCACGACTTCATTGGTAAGCGTAAAGCCGTTTTCAGCAATCGCCTGCTCCAATGCATTCATATGCTCATCTAAAATCTTTGCACTGATTTCATCTTCCACATAAAATCTCGTATGCACCTGTGTGCCGTGCAAGCTCACATGCACATCTGTCGGTCCCAAATAATCCATATCCAGATGAAGCAATGCACTGACTTCTTCTTTCTCAGACTTCATCCTCTTTTTGTTCATATATACATACAAATCCGTATTGTGCTCTGTTCCATCCATCCGAACAGGAAGCTGTGCATATGCATACATTTCACTTAAGTTTTGCATAAAATCAATGCGCTCCTGCATATTTTTTGCACTTTCAGAAAGCTGCTGTCCCGCCGCTCCTGATCCGAGATTCATCATTTTATCCGCCTTTTCATACAGACTTTTATATAACTCTTTCACTTCGGATGGATCCTTCATTTCTTCAGGATTCAGTGTGAATTTTTCTTTTATAACAGACTTCATCAATTCTTTGTATGTAGGCGAAGACGCAAATTCTTTCCATTCTTTATCAGATAATTTCCCATTTTGTTCCATGGTTTGTAAAAGCATATTTAAATGATTCACAAATTGAAGAGGTGTCTGTGACTCCTTTGCAACTGCTTCTAACATGGATTGTGAGACACCCACAGAGGAAAGCGTTTGCAACAGCTGCTTTGCAGCCATCTGTCTGCCCGGCACTTGCAATGCATCCTCTATCTTTCCCGTAGGATTATCTGCAATCTGTCCGGTCTCCTCGCGAATCAACTGCTCCATAAATTCAGATGACAGCTGTGGAAGATCCTTCGCATCTGATAAAGATTGCATAAGTGCAGACTCAAACTGCAAACCTTCTTTTGCTGTTGGAACCTGCATCAACTCCCGGTCCATGACCTGATGCAATGCCTGTGTAAAATTCTCGATTCCCTGCATCATCTGATGCTGATTACTCTGATACTTCTCAAACTGTGCAATATTGGCTTCATTCACAGGTATTTTCATCTTATTCATGGTAACCAATGTATCGATCGATACATCAGGAAATTTATAGCTTTGTTGCATCACCTTTTGCATACTTGCCTTATCTACAGGCATGTTCTGCTTCATCAAAGACTCTGCAATCTGATAATTCTTCTGTGACGGAGATAGATTATGGCTTTCCAAAAGCTTAAAAATTGCCTGATCCTTCCCCTGTTCCATCCCTTGTGCAAACGGACGAATCATAACCGTGCTTCCGGTATTCTCCCTTACTTCAAACTGCAAGCTGTCACCAATATTTAGAGACATTGCTTCACCTAAACGAGCCTGTAGCATCGACAGATTATCAAGCTGTATCGTCACCTTGTCTCCATGAACATCCAAAACAGTTCCTTCAAACACATCTCCCACTGTCGTCTGTGTAATCAAGCGATTGGCATCCATCTGCGGATTTTTTACATTGGTTACCTCTGACTGGTTCGTTCCCTGTATTTTATCCGAAGTATTTGGAAAAATGTTTAATTGTAGGCTGTCACCTATATTCATACGTACCCCTTAATAAATGTTTTTCTGTGAATGTCACAAGGCCCCTGTTTGTCCAATCCTGCATAATGCTTCGCACTGCCATATCCCATATTACTTGCAAAATCATAGCCCGGATAAACCTTATCATACTCTATCATCATGTGATCTCTGGTAACCTTTGCAAGAATACTCGCTGCTGCAATACTTGCAGACAAGGTATCTCCCTTTATGATCGGAATCTGTCTACAGGTTACTTCCGGTATTTTGACGGCATCATTTAACAACAAATCCGGCTCAACACCAAGCTTTGAAATTGCCTGACGCATCGCTTCATAAGTTGCCTGTAAAATATTGATTTCATCAATTCGAGTTTCAGACACAATTCCTATCCCATAAGCAACCGCTTCTTCACGAATGATATGTGCCAATTCCTCTCTCTTTTTTTTCGGTACCTGTTTTGAATCATTCAAATGCAAAAGCTTATGATCCGTTGGCAAAATCACAGCACAGGCAACAACCGGTCCTGCAAGTGGTCCTCTTCCAACCTCATCGATACCACAGATATATTGGTAGCCTTCCTGTTGAAATTTACGTTCATAACTATACATTGTTTCGGTTCGTTTCCACTCTTGCTTTAGTATTTCTTCCTTTTTTCTTGCCTGTTCTACAATGGCCAAAGCGCCACCTCTTGCATCCTCCTGATGCGTCTCAATAAATGCCTGAAGCTCCTCAAAAGAATCCGGATTCACCTGTTTGAAATCATTTTTTATCTCTTGTATTGTCATTTCATTCACCTATACATATTTTTCTCTTATATTTCAATCTCACTATCTATCATATTACCGAAAAAACAAAGACTGTGCAACACTTATGCACAGTCTTTGTAATCATTTACTTTATGATACCAAATTTATTAAATGGGAACATACGCAAAACAACCTTTCCGACAATATCCTCACGGTTGACATTCCCCACATCCGACCATCGGCTATCAGAACTGTTATTACGATTGTCACCTAAAACAAAAAACTCATCTTTTCCCAGGTAAACATCCGCACTTGCACGTCCGCAATCAAGGATGGTTTCTTTTCCATAATGTTCTTCCAAGAGTTTGTCATTGACGAAGATATTTCCATTGTCATCTATACGAACTGTTTCTCCCGGCAAACCAATAATACGTTTTACATATGTAGTATCTTCATCGTAATCAAAGATGATGACATCAAAGCGTTTCGGATCACCAAATGTATAGGATAACTTATCCACCCACAAACTGTCCTTATCCTGCAACGTTGGATTCATGGATGAGCCATCTACCAAAGAACGACAGCCTACAAAAGTCAAAATGAAATAACATACCAGAATCACAACTCCGATATAGACAATTAATCCAAGCAATTCCTTCACAATGTTCACTTCCTGTGGTTTTTGTTCCTCTTTTTTCTTCTTTTTCTTTTTTTTCTTTTTCAAAATGGCATTTCCGTCTTCGTCATAGCCGACAAGTTCTTCCTGCTCGACTTCTTCGTTGCTTGCTGCAGATTCTTCACTACCACTTTCGGATTCCTTTTTCTTTTGCTTAGCCAGTCTCTTTTCTTCTTTCTTCTGCGCTTTTAACAAAGCCTTTTGCTCTTTTTTATCTTCTTTTATCTCTTTTGTTTCGGTAAGTTCGTTCCCCATATTATACTCCTATTACTCCGGAATTTCTAACGATATACGTCCCAATCTGCCACTGCGAAAATCATCAAACAACAAATTGGCTGCTTTGTCGAGATCCGGTTCATTTCCTTTCAAAAGACAAAGCCTTGCTCTTGCAATATCTGCAAGGACTGTATGGCCTTCCCCTTCTGCTTCTATATTATACCTGTCAGGAATGGCATGACAATACATTTTTTGTGAAAATTCTATGAAATGGACCGCCAGTTCACTCTTTGTAAGAATCTCATCATTAATCGAGCCAATAAATGCTAAACGCATACCCACCTGCTGGTCATCAAATTTCGGCCATAAAATACCCGGTGTATCCAAAAGTTCTACATTTTTACTAATGCGAATCCACTGTTTTCCTTTTGTGACACCCGGCTTATTTCCCACTTTTGCACATGATTTCTTTGCATAGGAATTGATAAATGTCGATTTTCCAACATTTGGTATTCCCACAATCATCGCACGAATCGGCCGATTTATGATTCCACGTTTACGGTCACGCTCAATCTTTTCTTTGCAGGCTTCCTGAATCGTATCATTTACCGGTTTCATACCTGAATTCTTTCTGGAATCCATACTCAGCACATAGTATCCCTTATCACGAAAAAAACTTTCCCACATAGCAGTGACTTTCGGGTCTGCCATATCTGCCTTGTTCAGAATTATCATACGTGCTTTATTCTGTGCCAATTGGTCAATATCCGGATTCTTACTTGATAAAGGTGTCCTTGCATCCAGCAATTCAATCACAATATCAATTAGCTTTATATTTTCCTGCATCATACGTTTCGCTTTGGTCATATGACCAGGATACCATTGTATATTCATCTATTTCACCTTTCCCCGCTCACTTTTTGGTTGAAGAATGCGAATTACCTTCCCTTTTATCTCTGTTTTTGAGATATTGCCAACATTGGTATAGCGACTATCTTCACTATTGTTTACATTATCTCCCAACACAAAGTACTCATCTTCACCAAGCGTTATTTCTTCCTGTGCAACTCCATTCATGGAAATGGTTGCATGAAAAGGGGTTTCCTTTAATCTTTCACCATTAATATAAATATCACCATTCGACAGGCGAATCCGTTCTTCCGGAAGTCCTACCACCCGTTTAATATCATAATAGCTTCCTGCATCACGCTGAGCAAAACAGATGATATCAAATCGATTAATTTTCGACAAATTTGTGGACATTTTTTCTATGACAACGATTTGTCCATCTTTTAGCGTCGGATTCATAGAAGGACCAACCACGGTAACTGTCTGAAAGCAAAATGTGACAAATGCATATCCAACAATGACTGCAATAAAGACAAGCAATACCCATTGCCAAAATCCACGAAATACTTTTTTTACATTTATTCTTCTCATATTACAACCTTGTACACTCTATATTTACAAAGAAACCCCCAGATTGTTATCTGGGGGTATTTCTTCTTGTGTCTGCAAATATTACTTTACAAGCTCTTTAACCTTAGCCTTCTTACCTACACGCTCACGCAAGTAGTTCAACTTTGCACGACGAACCTTACCTCTACGAACTACTTCGATCTTCTCGATAGTTGGGCTATGAAGTGGCCAAGTCTTTTCTACGCCTACACCGTTTGAATTCTTACGAACTGTGAAAGTTTCACGGTTGCTTCCGCCCTGTCTCTTCAATACAGTACCTTCAAACATCTGTACTCTTTCTCTGTTACCCTCTTTGATCTTAGCATATACACGAATGGTATCACCTACGCCAAATTCTGTAACATCTGCCTTAACCTGTGCTGCTTCAATGCTCTTGATAATTTCATTTGCACTCATTGCCATTTTGTGTGACCTCCTAATTTTCTTAGACGTTCTTACTGCCATCTGTGGCACAGAGGACCATCCTTTTTTCACAACCACATAAATATATCATATCACCATCAAATACACAAGCATTTTTTATATTTTCTCATAAAAAAATGTTTTTTGTGACTGGAATCCTAAATCTTTCGCACGCAAAATCTGTTCCGTACTTCCAATAAATAAAATCCCATCTTCCTGTAATGACCTATGAAATCCTCGATATACTTCATCCTTTGCTTCGTCTGTAAAATAGATGACAACATTCCTACACACAATCATGTGTATATTCTTCGGATAAGGATCTTTCAACAAATTGTGCTTTCTAAGTTCTACACATTGCTTAATTGCATCCTTAACCCTGTAATGTGACTGATCTACACGCTCAAAACATCGATCCAGGTATTCCTTTGGCAAATCCACCAAACTCTTGTCCGGATATACCGCCTCCTTGGCAAATGCCAAAACATCCTCATCAATATCCGTTGCGATAATTTTAATTTTATCCAAGGAAACATACTTGGAAAGAATCATTGCTATCGTATATGGCTCATCTCCTGTCGAACAGGCCGCACTCCAAATTGTCAATCGATCACCATAATGTTTTCTAAGATAAGGGACAATATCTTTTTCAAAGTTTATCCACTGCTGTGGATTTCGATAAAATTGAGAAACATTAATCGTCAAATAAGTAACAAAGGTACGAAGCAGTTTTTCATCCTGCCTCATACCTTCATAAAAACTTTGAAAGCCATCGAACCCTTTTCGTGAAATCAACGACTCAATTCTTCTTTTCATCTGACGTTCCTTGTACAAGTTCAAATCAATGTCTGTTAATTTGTAGACATCCCTTTTGAATTCCTCATACCCGTATGTCATAGATTACTCCTCTTCAGCAACCTCTTCCTTTGCCGGAGCAAGCAATGCACGCATGCTCAAGCTAATCTTCTTATCAGCTGCATTGAAATCTACAACCTTAGCTGTGATTTCCTGTCCAACCTTCAATACATCTTCCGGCTTCTCAACACGCTCATTTGAAATCTGAGATACGTGAAGTAATCCATCAATACCCGGCTCAAGCTCAACAAATGCACCAAAGCTTGCAAAACGTACAACCTTACCGGTTACTACGTTATCTACTGCGTATGTTGTCTCAGCCTTTACCCAAGGATTTTGATCCTCAAACTTCATGCTGAGCGCAATCTTCTCTCCGTTAATGTCCTTGATGAATGTCTTAACAACATCGCCAACCTTAACAACACTGCTTGGATCATTGACTCTTCCCCATGACATCTCTGAGATATGAAGAAGTCCATCTGCTCCACCTAAATCGATGAATGCACCAAACGCAGTGACGTTCTTAACAGTTCCTTCTACAACATCGCCAACCTTGATGCTATCGAAAAGCTTCTTAGCAAGCTCTGCCTTACGAGCAACCATAAGCTGCTTTCTGTTACCAATCACTCTACGCTTCTTAGGGTTGAACTCTGTCAATACAAACTCAACTTCCTGATCTTTGTACTTTGTCAAATCCTTCTCGTATACATCAGATACAAGGCTTGCAGGGATGAATACTCTGCACTCATTTACAACAACGTTCAAACCGCCGTCAACAACCTGAGTAACCTTACCTGTAAGTACTTCATTGTTATTGAAAGACTCTTCCAACTTATCATAGTTCTCATCAGCTGCAACTCTCTTTGCAGAAAGAAGTACCTGACCCTCTCCATCGTTGGTCTTGATAACCTTAACCTTGATAGAATCTCCAACCTGAACAGCAGTTGTAAGATCTAAATTTGGTGTGTTTGAAAACTCATTTCTAGTAATAATTCCGTCTGCCTTATACTGGATATCAACGATAACTTCTTCCGGCTTTACAGCGATTACCTTTCCTTCCACTACACTGCCAACACGGATCTTATTTCCATTCTCCTCTGACTGTTTTAACAATTCTTCAAAACTTAATTCTGACATACTGTTTTGAACCTCCTTAATAATATAGTTTGGGGTAGATGCCCCGGCTGTAATACCTACCCTATTAGCGGATTCAATAACAGTTAAATCCAAGTCAACGAGTGTCTGAATATAGTAAGTTTGTTCGCATTCTTTGCGACAGATCTCATACAATTTCTGTGTGTTCGAACTATTCTTACCACCGATCACTATCATGGTATCAACATCGGCTGCAAGCTCCCTTGCTTCCCTCTGCCGTTCCTCGGTAGCATTACATATGGTATTATAAACAAAGACATTATATCCTCTTTTTCGCAAAAATTCAACTATATCTTGAAATTTTACACCATTAAATGTAGTTTGGGATACAATATACAAGTCTTTTGGCAATTTTTCTTCGATTTTTCCAATATCTTCGATGGAATTCACAATAAAGCTTTGTCCTTCGCACCAATCACGAATTCCTAACACCTCCGGATGTGTCGCATCCCCGACAATCATGATGGTGTGCCCCTTTTTGCTTTCTTCTTCGACAATTCGATGAATTTTCTTTACAAACGGACAGGTTGCATCTATAATCTCAAATCCACATTCTTCGAGACAATCATATACGGACCTGCCAACTCCATGAGAACGAATAATCATTCTCGCCTTTGATGATTGTCGCTTCTTGCCATTGAATTCATGCTTTGTCATAAGTGTATCAATTTGACTTTCTGACAAAACAATGACACCTTTTCTTTCAAGATCCCGGACAACAGATTCGTTGTGAATAATCGGACCATACGTATAGACCGGTCCTTCCTGTCCATTTTCAATTTGTTCATATACAGTGTTAACAGCACGCTTCACACCAAAACAAAAGCCTGCTGTTTTCGCAATCTTGATTTCTCTCATGCTCTATCCTTTCGCAACTTCTGCAATCCATTTACAGATAAGTTTCACCACTTCATCGATAGATAAATCCGAAGAATCCAGATATCTTGCATCCTCCGCCTGCTTTAAAGGTGCAATTTCTCTGTGCATATCCTGATAATCTCTGGCTTCTATATCTTTTTTTATCTGTTCAAGGTCTGCTGAAATTCCTTTTTGTGTCAATTCCTGATATCTGCGATTGGCTCTTGTTTCCACTGATGCTGTCAAATAAACCTTCAACTGCGCATTTGGAAGTACAAAGGTACCGATATCTCTGCCATCCATCACAACATCATTGCAAGCAGCCAGATTTCGCTGCAAATCCAAAAGCTTTTCACGCACCGCCTTCTTTGTTGCGACCTTGGATGCCATGTTTCCAACTGCTTCCTGACGAATCTGTGTGGAAACATTTTCACCATTGAGATACACCTGTTGCTGGCCTTCTTCATATCGAATTTCCACTGTAATTTCTGTAAGTGCCTGTTCGCAAGCACTTGCATCCTCCGGATCAATGTTTTCCCGAATCACATACCATGCAATACAGCGATACATTGCGCCGGTATCCACATAGATATATCCGTTATTTTTTGCAACCAGCTTTGCAATGGTACTTTTTCCTGCTCCTGCCGGTCCATCAATTGCTATATTCATTTTCTATTCCTCCTATCCTCCTAAACCATAGCGGCTGTACTCCATGCAATCTGAAGGTTATAACCACCGGTAAGTGCATCTACATCCAGTAATTCACCAATCACATATAAGCCTGGTATTTTCTTTGCTTCCATTGTTTTTGGATTGATTTCTTTGACGCTGATACCACCCTTGGTAATAATTGCCTCATCATATCCACGAAATCCCGTCACATGCAACGTAAACTGTTTCAATGTCTGCACCAGCTTCTGTCTTTGTTGCCTGCTAACCGCATTCACCTGCTGATATGGATCCATATCTGCCTGCTCCATCACAATTGGAATCATCTTCTTCGGTAGCAATGCATCCAAAGCATTTCGAATCTGTTTATTCTGATTTTGCTCAAAATCGCGCAAAATACGCGCATCAAGCTGTTCCATTGTAAGCGCAGGTTTCAAATCAATGGTTACCCATAATGGTTCCTCCTGAAACTTTCCCGCATATGCAGATGCTGACAATACAAGCGGACCGCTAATTCCAAAATGAGTAAACAGCATCTCTCCCTGTTCTTTGTACAAACATTTATCTTTGTTTTTCTTTCTCGTATAACAGGACAGCTCTACATTTCGAAGAGCTAACCCCATCAAATCTTTACAAAATGACTCTTCGATTTCAAAAGGCACCAAAGATGGTACACAAGGGACTGTCTGCAAACCTAATTGCTTTGCGAACCTCATTCCATCTCCCGTTGATCCGGTTCTTGGATATGACAATCCACCGGTTGCCAAAACAACCTTGTCATATGACCTTTCTTTTTGAGAACCCTTCACATCACGGTATACTAATCCGCTTATTTTTTTTCCTTCTGTCTCATCATCTTCTTGTACCAGGATATCCATTACCTTATGAGACAATAATATACGAACTCCCAATTGCTGCATACAAGTTTCCAATACACGAATCACATCCGAAGAATGATCGGATTGTGGAAACACACGATTTCCTCGTTCTGTCTTGAGTCGCAATCCCAGATCCTCAAAAAACTGCATCGTATCCTCTGCATCAAAATTTGAAAATGCACTGTAGAGAAACTTGGAATTTGTCACTACATGTTTCATTAATTCCTCTGCATCACAATGATTGGTCAGATTGCAGCGACCCTTTCCGGTAATAAAAAGCTTCTTTCCCAGCTTTTCATTTTGCTCGTATACATCTACCTCATATCCTTGTTTTCGAAGGCGTATTGCCGCAAGCATTCCTGCTGCACCGCCTCCAACTACTGCTACGGTCATTGTTTACTCAATCCTCTTCAAATCTTTCTTCTTAATCGTCAAAAGCAATTTTTCTTCTGCCTTCAATGGTTCATCCGGATCCATTGCTATATTGAAATCATCATTTTGCATAACTGCAACGACATTGACCTTGTATTTTTTACGAAGATCCAGCTGACGCAGGGATTTGCCAATCCATTCCTGTCTTGGATACATTTCCACTAAGCTTGTAGTATCTGAAATATCAAAATAATCGATAAAATCGCTGGATACTATTTTGTGGCAAAGCCGAATGCCTGATTCCTTCTCCGGATAAATAATCTGGTCTGCACCCAGTTTATCCAAAATTGCTCCCATAAATTCGTCCTTTGCTTTTGCAATTACGGATTTCACATTCAGAGCCTTTGCAGTCATAATCGCCATGATACTTGCTTCTAAGCTCTCTGACATGGCAACAATCACAACATCCATATCGCCGATTCCCGCTTCTTCCAATGCACGTGGATCGCAAATGTCCAATCGGATCGCACAGGTCACAAAATCTGCGATATCATCTATTTTCTCCTGATTTTCGTCAATAACCAAAACATCTGATCCACTTGTATATAACTCCTTTGCAACGCTGCTTCCAAAACGGCCAAGTCCCACAACTGCCACTGATTTTTTCATATCGGTTCCTCCCAATTATTTTATCTATATTTTAGCCAACGGTAATGTTTGCTTTTGCATAATGTATTGAATTCTTGTTACCGGATTTATTTCCAAAGAAAATAAACATTGTAATCGGTCCGATTCTTCCAAGATACATACAGATAATAATACATATCCGACCAAAGACATTCAATGTCGGTGTCACATCTCTTGTAAGACCAACCGTCGCCATTGCACTGACAACCTCATAGCTGCCATCTGCAAGACTCAAGTCATTCGACACCATCAAAAGAATCATAAAAAACGCGATTGTAAGCACACTAATCATCATAACCGCCAAAGAACGACGCATCAAATCCTTTGGTATTCTCTTACGAAACGCGATTGTTTCATCATTACCCTTTACAACTGCCAAAATAGAAAAAAAGATGACTGCTGCAGTGACTGTCTTAATACCACCTGCTGTACCAACCGGAGAGCCGCCAATCAGCATAATCATATCCGCAACTACGACAGAAGCTTCCGTCAGTCCTGCCTGATTAATCGTTGCAAAACCTGCCGTTCGGTAGGTGACAGATTGAAACCAGGAATTCATAATCTTATCGCCCAAACTCATATTGCCAATGGTTTCCGGATTATGATATTCAAGCACAAATGTCATCACTGTTCCGAATAATAAAAGTACAGCTGTCGTAGATAATACAATTTTTGTGTGAGTTGTTAAATTACGTGCAAAATCACGTTTATGAATTTCGCCTCGTTTTGCCCGCCCGGCAACATCCAGCACATCCCACCAAACCACAAATCCGATACCACCCAAAATAATCAACAGGGAGGATGTCAGAATAATCAATGGAGAAGATGAAAAAGACATCAGGCTATCCTCTCCCAAAATATCAATTCCGGCATTACAAAATGCAGATACACCATTGAATATGGCATACCACACTCCCTTTGCTCCATATTTTGGTACAAACTCTATCATATATAAACAAGCGCCCAAAAGCTCAACCACCAGGGTTCCTATGATAACCTTCTTAACAAATCTGCTAAGATCCCGCATGGTATTTAATCCAAATGCATCCTGAATCATCAAATTATCCTTGAGTGTCGCACGCTTGTAAATCATCAAAAGAATAATGGTGTTTAAGGTAACAATTCCAAGACCACCAAGCTGAATCAAAATCAAAATGACGATTTTACCAAATAAACTCCAATAAGAAAAAGTAGGCACTACCACGAGTCCTGTCACACATACGGAAGTGGTAGCCGTAAATAAACTTGTCAAATAATCCGTCTTGCCACTTACAGTGGCAATCGGTAAAGACAAAAAACCTGCTCCTATTAATATGGCAAGCAAAAAGCCAACCATGATTTTTGTCGTGTTTGACATTCCCTTTTTTACTTTTTTATGTGATTGTAAATATTCCTGTATATTCTGCATATTGACTCCAAACAAAAGAAATAATGTTCAAATCATAAATAGGCGGAGAGCCTCCGCCTATTTACTCTTTTATCCCCAGATATTAAACTGGATATGTTTTATTATCTGTGTTTGCCAAAGAAGCATCTACACCTGTCTGCTGTGCTTCTCTGTACTTGAAGAACTCTGTTGCAACCTGTGGGAACAATGCATAGGAAAGCACATCCTCATCCTGCTGCTTGTACTGTGCCATTTCCTTCTCGAACTTCTCCAAAGATGGCTCTAAATCATCTGCCGGTCGATAAGTAATTGGCTCGCTCATTCCAAGGCTGTCAAGAGCCTTCTTTTGTACATCCGGATTTACAGGAAGTGTTGTCTTACCATACTTACCAACTAACAAATCCTTAGATTCCTTCGTCAAAGTCTTGTAACGCTCACCCATTACGACATTCAATACAGCCTGTGTACCAACAATCTGTGAGGAAGGTGTTACCAATGGAATCTCACCAAAGTCCTTACGAACACGTGGGATTTCCTCTAATACTTCATCATACTTATCCTCTGCCTTCATCTCTTTGAGCTGAGATACCATGTTAGAAAGCATTCCACCCGGAACCTGGTACAACAAAGTCTTGATGTTTACACCCATAACCTTTGGACTGAGTAAGCCTGACTCCAACCACTCCTCACGCATCGGACGGAAGTGATCTGCGATTTCTGCCAAAAGATTCTGATCAAATCCAGGGTCAAAATCTGTACCTTCGAAAGCCTTCGCCATAACTTCAGTTGCCGGCTGGGATGTTCCCATTGCAAGTGGAGACATTGCTGTATCGATGATATCACAACCTGCTTCTACGGCCTTCATGTATGTCATGGAAGCAACACCTGATGTGTAATGTGTATGAAGCTGAATCGGAAGCTTTGTTCCTGCCTTCAATGCCTGTACAAGCTCTGTTGCTGCACTTGGAACCAAAAGGCCTGCCATATCCTTGATACAGATAGAATCTGCACCCATCTCTTCAATGCTCTTAGCCATATTCTTCCAATAATCCATGGTATATGCATCACCAAGTGTATAAGAAAGAGCGACCTGAGCATGTCCCTTTTCCTTGTTTGCAGCCTTTACTGCTGTTTCAAGGTTACGAATATCATTCAAACAGTCAAAGATACGAATGATATCAATACCATTTGCAATTGACTTCTGTACGAAATATTCAACAACATCATCAGAATATGGGCTATATCCCAAAATATTCTGACCACGGAACAACATCTGAAGCTTTGTATTCTTGAATCCGTCACGAAGCTTACGAAGTCTAATCCATGGATCTTCCTTCAGGAAACGAAGGCAGGCATCAAAAGTTGCTCCACCCCAACACTCTACGGAATGATATCCAACCTTATCCATTTTATCAATAATTGGAAGCATCTGCTCTGTTGTCATACGAGTGGCAATCAAAGACTGATGCGCATCACGCAATACGGTTTCTGTAATTTTTACCGGTCTTTTCTCTGACATCTATTTTTCCTCCTATATGATGAGTTCTTTTTCTTATACACCGAAGATTGCCAGGAAGGTTCCCGCTGCAACGGCTGTACCGATAACTCCGGCTACATTTGGTCCCATCGCATTCATCAAAAGGAAGTTTGTAGGGTCTGCTTCCGCACCAACCTTCTGAGATACACGAGCTGCCATTGGCACTGCAGAAACACCTGCTGAACCAATCAGTGGATTTACCTTACCCTTTGTGAACTTACACATAATCTTTCCGAACAATACACCTGTTGCGGTTCCGAATGCGAACGCAATCAAACCAAGCGCAACAATCTTCAATGTACTTAACTTCAAGAATGCATCTGCACTGGTAGTTGCACCAACGGATGTACCAAGCAAAATAACTACGATGTACATCAATGCATTACTTGCTGTCTCTGTCAACTGCTTTACAACTCCGCACTCACGGAACAAGTTACCGAGCATCAGCATACCAATCAATGGTGCTGTTGTTGGCAAAATCAAAACAACTACCAATGTAACGATAATTGGGAACAAAATCTTCTCCATCTTTGTAACCGGACGAAGCTGACCCATCTTTATCTTACGCTCTTTTTCTGTTGTCAAAGCCTTCATAATAGGTGGCTGAATAACCGGTACCAATGCCATATAAGAATACGCGGCTACCGCAATCGGGCCCATCAAAGTACCACCCATACCGAGCTTACCGGCAAGGAAGATAGATGTTGGTCCATCTGCTCCACCGATAATTGAAATCGCTGCAGCTTCCTTTCCGTTGAATCCCATAAGGAATGCAAGGAAGTATGCGGAATAAATACCAAACTGTGCTGCGGCACCCAAAATAAAACTCTTCGGGTTCGCAATCAATGGTCCAAAGTCTGTCATGGCTCCTACACCCATGAATATCAATGAAGGAAGAATACTCCATTCATCCAATAAATAGAAGTAATGTAAGAGTCCACCTTCTTCGATAATGCTCGGAAACATATTTACAAGGAACATACCGAATGAGATTGGAACCAAAAGCAATGGCTCAAAGCCCTTCACAATTGCAAGATACATGAAAAAGCAAGCGATCAGAATCATCAAATAATGCTTCCATGTCAGTGTTGCAAAGCCTGTCTGGGCAGCCAGATTTTTTAATACATCTGCAAAACTACTCACTTAAGTTTACCTCCTGTTTTATAGGTACGCTGCACTCAATTAATTCAATGTTGCCAATACATCGCCAGCTTCTACGGAATCACCGGCTGCAACATTGATACTTGCTACAGTACCATCTTCAGGAGCAACTACCTCGTTCTCCATCTTCATAGCTTCCAGAATCAAGATGACATCACCCTTCTTTACAGAAGCGCCTACACTTGCCTTTACATTCAAAATCTTTCCTGGCATTGGAGCCGGAACCGTTACGCTGCCTGCAGATGCTGCAGGTGCTGCTGCAGGTGCCGGTGCCGGAGCTGCTGCTACCGGTGCTGCTGCAGGTGCCGGTGTTGCCGCTACCGGTGCTGTGCCTGCACCTACTTCTTCTACTGCTACATCATAAGCTGTGCCATTTACAGTGATTCTATAATTTTTCATTTTATTTTCCTCCTGGTTTTCTCTTTCTTATCTTGCACGACGAATAGAACGTACGACAAGGGTATCCTTGCTGATTGCTCCATTTCCTGCCTGTCCTGCTGCAGCATAAATTGCTGCTGTAATAACTGCAACTAACTGCTCGTCATTCATCAAATTCTCATTCTTTACTACAGGTACTTCCTTCTTCACAGGAACACTCTTTGGTACTTCCTTCTTCAAATCTTCAATCTTTGGCTTCTTCGCAAAGATTGCCGGAAGGAATTTAAACAGAGAGATAATGAATGAAATAAAAATCAATACTACAAATACAGTACCCATACCGATGGCTGTATTCATACCTGCCTGCTTCATAAGCTCAGCTTTCGAATAAACAGCTGATACTACCATCTCCTCTGGAAGATAAGGATATACACCTTCCATCTCTGAGTTAATTCCCTGTGCAACGATATCATCAATGCTTGAATAATAATCGCCATACTGCGCAAAGAACTCTTCCTCTGAACCATAATAGGTTTCGATATCTGAGCGAATCGTCTCTTCATTGTAACTCTTTTCTACTTGATCAAGCTTAATATAGTATTCCGGATTCTCTACAAACTTTACCGTAATTTCTACATCACGATTTGCTGCATGATTCGTTACAGTAACTGATACAGAATCAGCCATATCCTCAATCTTGTAGTCCGCATTTGACAAATCCTTGCCAATGCCACTTGTATAGACTGAAAAATCCTGGAATTTTCCAACGTTATCGTTGTTCTTTGCCTGTTGAATACCTTTGACTGCTGAGCTTTCAAATGCAGTTCCATCTGAGATATAGTAATCTGCATATTCGTCACTCACATTCTGGTACTGCTGGAACAGATACATCGTATCAATCACAATCTGCTCCTCCGTATATTCAAAAGGTTTTTCTTTCTCTTCGCTACATGCAGATAAAGAGAACATAACGGCTAACATGGAAATCAGAATCAATAATTTTTTCTTCATTTCGTTGTCACCTCTCCTTATACTGCTCCGTGCTTCTTATATGGACGAACCTCATCCTTGGTTGCAAGCATCTCGAATGCTGCAATCACACGCTTTCTTGTTGCATCCGGCTCAATGATATCATCGATATAGCCACGCTTTGCTGCAGCAATTGCGCTGGACTGAAGCTCTGTATACTCCTTCTTCTTCTCATTCAAAACTGCGAGCTTATCCTCTGCGGCTGCAAGCTCCTTATCATACATAATCTTGACTGCCATCTCCGGATCCATGGTACCAATCTTTGCACATGGCCATGCATAAACCATATCTGCACCGATTGCCTTGGAATTCATGATTGTGTAGGCAGTTCCAAATGCATCACCCATCACAACTGTTACCTTTGGCACAGATGCATCTGCATATGCAAATGTAAGCTTTGCGGCTGCGTCTGCTACTGTTCTTTCATTCGATACAGTTGCAACAAATCCCTTTGCATTTACAAGTGTTAAAACAGGGATATTGAATGCATCACAGAATTTTACGAAATCTGCAGCGATATATGCACCACCTGTCGAAAGCATATCGCCACCATCTGCTACCTGGTTTGCAACACAACCAACCGTTGCGCCACCAAGCCTCATCAAACCAAGTACCATATCCTTTGCATAATCCTTCTTAATTTCGAAGAATGCATTGTTATCTGCAAGATTCTGAAGAACGGCTCTTGCATCCTTTGCAAATCCATCCAAATTAGGGATGATACGATTTAAATCATCGGTTGCATCTACGGTTGCATCTTCCATGTTGTTACTTGGGAGTAAATCAACAAGTGCACGAATCTGTCCGAGTACAGCCATATCATCTTCAAATACACCATCTACCAAAGATGAATTCTCACTAAGATAAGCAGCGCTTGCTGTATCCAGCTTCGCCTGATTGTTTCCATCCAAAGCATTCGGACTGTTCACAAACAGTTTTCCACCTTCTGCTGTCATAAATGTAAAATCTGTCAGTGTTGGAATCAATGCTGCTCCGCCACCACAAGTTCCAAAGATTGCTGTAATCTGAGGAATCACACCTGATGCCAATGTCTGCTTTGCATACACCTCACCAAACGCATTCAGTGCATCCATTGCTTCCTGCAAACGAAGACCCGCACAGTCAATCAATCCAATCACCGGTGCACCAACCTTCATAGCCATGTCATAAATCTTTGCAATCTTCTTCGCGTGCATCTCACCGATTGCACCACCAAGTACGGATGCATCCTGGCTGTAAACATATACCAGTTTTCCATTCATGACACCATATCCGGTAATCACACCGTCTTTTGGAGTATCCGTTTCCTGCATGTTAAAGTCTGTGCTTCTTGCTGTAACATATGCACCCACTTCAACAAAGCTCGCTTCGTCAAGCAAAGAAGAAATTCTGTCACTTGCTGACAATGTAAGTTTGTTACTCATTTTTAGTCCTCCACTTTGATTTATTATAGGTCAAAAATAGACCAATTTCTTCCGATTGTAATTGTATATCTTTTCCTCCTTGAAATCAAGGTTTATTTAGAGGAATTTCACATAAAAAAATCCTGCCAGAATCATCTGGCAGGACTTCCGTTTCTCTTAAATATGATTAATATCTATAGAAATAAGTTCTGTATACGTAAGCAGCATTTGCTGTTACCTTCTTGCCGTTTACCTTTACTACAGGAACTACATAGTATCTGGTATATTTTCCAGCCTTCAATCCTTTGATTGTATAGGTTGTATTCTTGGTGGAAGCCACCTTCTTCATCGCAGATTTGTCTGAATAGCTAACGTTCTTTCTCACATATACGTTGTAAGAAACTGCATTTTTAACCTTGGTCCAGTTAATCTTCAAATCTGTACCATTTAATTTGTAGTTTACCTTACACTGTGGCAATACAACAACCTTCTTTGACCATGCACCATAGCACTTCTTGTCGTTGACCTTTATGTAACCACGAACACGCACCTGACAGCCCTTGTTCTTGATTGCTGAAAGGGTGATTTCCTGACTGCTTGTATACCTGCTGTTATTGTAGGTCTTGAGTTTCTTCTTGCCGGTTACATCGTAAACCTCTACCTGGAAACCATCTTCATAATATGTACCTGTCCAACCGATTTCAAGCTTATTCTTGTCCGGATTCCACTCCATGTTTCCCTTCGAAAAGCTTGCAACATTCTTCGGAGCTGCCGGAGCTGCCTTTGCATATACATAAGTAGAACCGCCTGCGATTGTTACGCCATTGGAAAGAGTTTTCAATGAACGTACTGTATAACTCTCTCTTGTACCTGCAGTTGCCTTTACTGTTGCACTATTGGTACCCACTGTTGCAATAACTGCATCATTACGAACAATCTGGAATGCAGTTGCGCCATATGGTGCTACCCAACTTAATGTAACACTGCTACTGGTTGCGTTTGTCTGCTTCAATGATTGTGGATCATCCGGAGCTGTACCAACCTCAATAACAGACGGCGTACCAACCGCAACGTAATTATAGTTTACACGTTCAAGTGGCTGTACTCTTACTAAGTATGTACACCCTGCTGCCAAATTATAGATCGTCTCCTTCGGTCCATAAGCATCCGGCAAATAGCTTGAACTATGCACCCAATTCACTCCATCTGTAGAATACTCAACAGAGTAATACTGGTACACATCTACCCACTCTACTGTTACATAAGACGAGCCTGCTTCTGTCTGTCTGAGATTCTGAATTGCCGCAGATGAAGTAATATTCATCGCAAGCACCATCACGAACAACATGGCAAACGTCAACAACACTCTGTTTCTGGTTTGTTTTTTCATAAAAAACCTCCTCATAATTTTTTTTGATGCTCCCCACACATCGTATATGTTATTTGTAACATATATTTCACACAATGTCCATACTATTTTGTGTCTTTCAAGACATCTTTATTTTTCATCAAATAGTCCAGTAATGAAATAATCGTCAACGCCAATGAAAGATAGATCAAACCATACTCTATGGCATGTACGACTGCACCGCCAAAGTCAGCAATCAATACAATAATCATCACCATCTGGCAGACAGTTTTTAACTTGCCCCACCATCCTGCAGCAATGACAACTCCATTGTCACTGGCAACCAGACGAAATCCGCTGATGATGAATTCTCTGGCGATAATGATAATTACCACCCACGCCGGGATTCTCCCAAGCTCAATCATGGCAATCATCGCAGAGCATACCAAAAGCTTATCTGCAAGCGGATCCATAAATTTTCCAAAGTTTGTAATCAAATTGTACTTTCTGGCAATTTTTCCATCCAGCATATCTGTGAAACTGGCTGCAACAAATAAAAACAATGCAATCCACTTTCCTGCAGGAATCCCCGGCACCATATAAAACACCAGGAAAAACGGTATCATAATCACTCTAAGTATTGTCAATTTATTCGGCAGATTCATCCACGACACCTCCTATCAAATCGTACGCACCCGCCTCATGGATTTCAACATCCACAATCGAGCCGGACATCAGCTCATAATCACAATTCACAAACACAAGCCCGTCCACATTTGGTGCATCTCTATATGTCCTTCCTACATACACATCATGTTCTGTATCATAACCCTCGATAATAACCGGCAAGACCTGTCCCACAAAGGTTTCATTTTTATCCAATGAAATTTCCTGTTGCAACTCCATAATCTCGCCACGCCAGGTTTCTGCCAGTTTTTCATCAATCTGATGGTCAAACTGTGCGGCCGGTGTCCCCTCTTCTCTGGAATAGGTAAACACTCCCACATGGTCAAGTTCTACCTCGTCTAAAAATGCCATCAAACTTTCATGCATTTCCTGTGTTTCTCCCGGGAATCCTGCAATCAGAGAAGTTCGAATGGCTATTTGAGGTTGCACTTCACGCAATCTTTGGATGACATCCAGGATATCCTGACGACTCGTCTTTCTTCCCATCCGCTTTAGAATCGTATCTTCGCTATGCTGAATCGGCATATCAATATATGGAAGAAGCTTTGGTTCGTCTCGAAAGGCTTCCAATAGTTCGTCGTAAATCTCCTCCGGATAACAATACATCAACCGAATCCATTCAATCCCTTCTATCGCTGCAAGTTCATGAATGAGCGCATGCAAAACCTTCTTTCCATACAAATCCACTCCGTAACAGGTCGTTTCCTGTGCAACCAATACCAATTCCCTGATTCCCTGTGAAGCCATGTAGGTTGCTTCTTTTATAAGCTGTTCTTTCGGAACACTTCGATACTTTCCGCGAATGTGTGGGATGACGCAATAAGTACAATACTTATCGCACCCTTCTGCAATCTTCAAATATCCCATAAACGTAGACGATGTTATGACTTTATCCGATTGTGTGATGGTTGCCAGACGGTTGATATCATCATATACACACACGGCCTGACCGTTTTCATCTGTATCATCCATATTCCTGTGTTCCAATTCCTGAATCACTTCCAATATATGGTCAAAGCTCGTTGTGCCCAGACAGGCATCAATCTCCGGTATCTCCTCGAGAATTTCCTTTTGAAAGCGCTGTGCCAAACACCCTGTCACAATCAAATATTTTAGTCCCTGTTTTTTCAGACTCGCCATTTCCAGAATCGTATTGATACTTTCTTCCATGGCATCTTTAATAAAGGAACAGGTATTGATGATCACAGCATCTGCCTGTTGTTCATCATTTGTGATATCATATTTATGTTTTGCAAGTAAGCCAAGCATGGCTTCACTGTCGCAAAGGTTCTTGTCACATCCCAGTGACACCATCAAGATTTTCATTCTGTCTCTTCCTTGTTTTATACAAATTGCCTCTCGTTTCGCTCATCAAAACGATTTTAATTTATTCCTGCACAAACATCTCATATGCTGCATAGCAGTTGTTCATAAGCATTGCAATCGTCATCGGTCCGACACCGCCCGGAACCGGAGTAATTGCACCGGCAACCGGCTCTACAGATGCAAAATCCACATCACCACATAACTTATTGTTCTCGTCACGATGAATTCCTACATCGATCACAACGGCTCCATCCTTCACGTAAGATGCATCTATCATCTTTGGTCTTCCGATTGCGACTACCAAAATATCTGCCTGTTTACATACTTCTTTGAGATTCTTAGTTCTCGAATGGCAAACAGTCACAGTTGCATTCTCCCGAAGTAACAACAAAGCCATTGGCTTACCAACAATATTGCTTCTTCCGATTACAACACAATTTTTTCCTTCTATCTCGATATTCGAACGCTTCAGTAACGCAATGACACCTGCCGGTGTACAAGAAACAAATCCCTTTTGTCCAATACAAAGGTTTCCAACACTTTCCGGATGGAATCCATCCACATCCTTCTTCGGCGAAATGGCATTTATAATCTTTTTCTCATCGATATGCTTTGGAACAGGAAGCTGTACCAAGATACCATTTACACTGTCATCTTTATTCAAATCATCAATCAGCCTCAGCAATTCGTCCTCTGTTGTCTCTTCCGGAAGTTCAAACGCTTTCGATTCAATCCCAATATATGCACACGCTTTTTTCTTATTTCCGACATACACGGACGAAGCAGGATCATTACCGACCTGAATCACTGCCATGCAAATCTGTTTTCCCTGTTCATTTAATGCAGATACTTTTTCTTTTAATTCATCTTTAATCTGCTGTGAGATTGCTTTTCCATCAATAATTTTTGCCATAACTGCCTCCATCTTAGAACAATCCGTTTGTTACACCATTTTCATCTACAAAAATACGCTCTGCAGCCGGTACCTTTGGAAGTCCCGGCATCGTCATAATCGCACCGGTTATCGCAACCACAAATCCGGCACCTGCACTGACATATACTTCACGGATATTCACAGTAAATCCAGTTGGTCTTCCAAGCTTCTTTGCATCATCAGAAAGTGAATACTGATTCTTAGCCATACATACCGGCAAGCTTCCAAAGCCCATATCCGTAATCTTTGCAAGCGCACGCTGTGCTTCCGGACTATAGGTTACCCCATCTGCACCATAAATCTTCTTTGCAATTGTCTCAATCTTCTCCTTCAAAGAAAGGGAATCTTCATATAAGCACTTAAAGTTACTTGGCTTATTTTCTATTGTACGTAAAACTGCCTGTGCAAGCTCTACACCGCCTTCGCCACCTTTTTCCCAAACGTTTGCGAGTGCGAAATCACATCCTTTTGCCTCACAGAACTCTTTGATATATGCAAGCTCTGCTTCTGTATCTGTCACAAAACGGTTCAATGTTACAACCACCGGTACACCATAAAGCAAAAGGTTCTCAATATGCTTCTCCAGATTTATGATACCGCTCTTTAATGCCTCTAAATTCTCTGTTCCAAGGTCTTCCTTTGCAACCCCGCCATTGTATTTCAATGCACGTACTGTCGCTACCAATACAACAGCATCCGGCTTCAAGCCTGCCTTACGACACTTAATGTCAAAGAACTTCTCCGCACCTAAGTCCGCTCCAAAGCCTGCCTCTGTAATCACATAATCCGCCATCTTCAATGCTGATTTTGTAGCACGTACAGAGTTACATCCATGTGCAATATTTGCAAAAGGACCACCATGTACCAAAGCCGGGGTATGCTCTAAGGTCTGAATCAGGTTCGGCTTGATTGCATCCTTAAGCAACGCTGTCATAGCACCCACACAGTTTAACTCCCCTGCTGTCACAGGCTCATTGTCATAATTGTATGCAACAATAATCTTGCTCAAACGATCCTGTAAATCAGCGATGTCATTGGCAAGACATAAAATCGCCATAATCTCGGACGCTACTGTAATAACAAAACCATCCTCGCGAACCACACCATCTGCTTTCTTACCAAGACCCACAATGATATTACGAAGGGCACGGTCATTCATATCCAGACAACGCTTAAATACGATACGCTTTGGATCAATCCGAAGTGCATTTCCCTGGTGAATGTGATTGTCCATAATGGCTGCAAGCAAATTGTTTGCAGAAGTAATTGCATGGAAATCACCTGTAAAATGCAAGTTAAGCTCTTCCATTGGAACAACCTGTGAATATCCACCACCGGCTGCTCCACCCTTGATACCAAAACAAGGTCCAAGAGATGGCTCACGAAGTGCAATAATCGCCTTCTTACCAAGCCTTCCCATAGCCTGTCCAAGTCCAACGGTTACCGTGGTCTTTCCCTCTCCTGCCGGAGTTGGATTGATCGCTGTTACCAAAACAAGCTTTCCATCCGGATTGCTCTTGATTTTCTGCATATATTCATCTGAGAGCTTCGCCTTGTATTTTCCGTATAACTCAAGGTCATCCTCTTCGATTCCAAGAGTTGCCGCAACCTCTTTAATGTTTTTCAATTCTGCCTGCTGTGCGATTTCAATATCTGTTAACATCCTTTTTGTTTCCTTTCTTTGTATAGATTATAAGTGACTATTATATTATTACAGGTGTTCCTCTACATAGTTTTCGAATTCCTCCATGCTCATCAATACCTTACGTGGTTTTGTGCCTTCCTCCGGCCCAACGACACCGGCATCCGAAAGCTGATCCATGATTCTTGCTGCACGGTTGAATCCTATCTTGTATACGCGCTGAAGCATACCGATAGAAGCCTTGTCTTTCCCGATAATAAACTTACCGGCATCCACAAAATAATCATCATATTCTGCTTCTGCGCTACTGCCACCTGCTCCTGCCGGTTTTGCACTGTCTATAGAATTCGTAACGGATTCATCATATGAGACTTCTCCGCTCTGATCCTTAATAAAATCGACCACATTTGCAATTTCATCATCTGACAGAAATGCGCCTTGTACACGAACCGGTTTCGGATATCCGGTCGGATAAAAGAGCATATCTCCCTTACCTAAAAGCTTTTCAGCACCGTTCATATCCAAAATCGTTCTGGAATCTACCCCCGACGACACTGTCATGGCAATTCTTGATGGCACATTTGCCTTAATCAATCCGGTAATGACGTCTACAGATGGTCTCTGTGTTGCAATCACCAGATGAATACCGGCTGCACGAGCCAGCTGTGACAAACGCACAATCGCATCTTCCACCTCACCATGTGCCACCATCATCAAATCTGCAAGCTCATCGACGATAATCACAATTTGCGGAAGCTTCTTTAAATCCTCATTGCCTTCTTCTAAACCAGTCACTGCTTTGACCTTTTCATTGTATCCCTGAAGGTTACGAACATTGTACTGCGCAAACAGCTGATAACGGTTTGTCATCTCTAAAACAGCCCAGTTCAATGCTCCCGCCGCCTTCTTCGGATCTGTCACAACCGGTATCAGCATATGCGGTATGCCATTGTAAATACTTAACTCTACCTGTTTCGGGTCTACCATAATCAATTTTACATCATCCGGTTTTGCCTTGTATAAGATACTCATAATCAGAGTATTGATACAAACAGACTTTCCGGATCCGGTTGCTCCGGCAACCAGCAAGTGTGGCATTTTTGCGATATCTGCAACCACCACTTGTCCACTAATATCCTTACCAACTGCAAAAGAAATATTGGAAGGTGCCTTTTGGAAGCTTTCCGACTCCAAAAGCTCTCTAAAATACACCGGTTGACTTTCCTTATTTGGAACCTCTATACCAATCGCCGGTTTTCCGGGGATTGGAGCCTCTATACGAATATCTGCTGCCGCAAGATTGAGCTTGATATCATCTGCCAAATTAGTTATCTTGGACACCTTCACACCCTGCTCCGGCTGCAATTCATATCTGGTAACAGAAGGTCCGCAACTGTAATTTGTCACTGTGACATTGACGCCAAAGTTTTCCAATGTACTCTTAAGCTTCATGGCTGTTTCGCGTACAGAAGCTTCATTGGAACGGTTATTTCCCTTTTTACCACCCTTTAATAACTTCATCGGTGGGAATTTATATTCTTTCTTAACCGGCTCTTCCATGCTACCCTGAATGCTCTGTGCTATCTGATCGCGTTCCTGTAGCATTTCCTGTTCCGATTCCTTGGTTTTCTTTCTCTTTCGTTTTACTGCTTCGGCCGCATCCTCTGTCTCGGAAATTTTCTCACTATCCATTAATGCCTGTGCATCTGCAGATATTTCCGGTTCTCCAATAAATCCTGTCTCGTATCCTTCTTCGAACGTATCCTGAACCGGCATAGATTCCTGTGCAAAAGAATCCTCCTGCGTCACCATAGGTTCCACATACTCAGGTCTCTCAAAGAAATCAAGTTTACTCTTTTTCTTTGTTTTCAAGACATCTACATCCACATAGCCTTCTGCTACATCTCTCGCATCCTGAAGTGTAAATTCCGGATTATGTAAATCTTCCGGGGCAAGTGGTTTTAATTCATGAACCTCTTCAGACTCCACTCGCTTATTCTTTAGTTTTTTCGGTTTCTTTTTTTGTGTCTGCGTCTCCTCCTGCACCCGAATATTGTCAAGTCTGGTACGACGTTTATTCTCCGGGTCTATCTCCTCATATATGTCGTCGTCATCTTCATACAGCGAATGATATCTGTTCTTAAACTGGTTTGATTTATTCTTTGCAAAATCGATCAATGACACATTCAAAACTACGATGATTCCGATGATAATCAAAAGCGCAATTACGATGATGGCACCCGGTCTTCCAAACAGATTGTGTAATAATACCAACAATCCTCCAAAGATCAATCCTCCACCTTGTTTTTTCGCTCCGGTATCATATAAAAGCTTTACCGTCATATCCTGTGTCCCTTGCATAAGCTGTGCGATAAATGCAGCTGCAAGCAAAAATACCCCCATACAAAGCACACGGTCAACCACCTGTTTTTTTGCTCCATTTGACAACAAAAATGCGGCAGTCAGAAAGACATAGATTGGCAGGACATACTCTACAATGCCAAACAGTCCAAACATCAGCTTCGCAAAGAAATCACCAACGACTCCACACCAGCCAAAATTGCTGATAAAGAAAAATAAACATATGGCAAGATATACGAACAAACGGATTTCATCTTTTTTTGCCTGTTCCTGTGCTAATTGTTTCTTTGTCTTTCTTCCTGTTGATCCCGACGGTCTTTTCGGAGGTGTCGGTTTTTTCGGTGTCTTATTATATGTACTACGGTTATTCGTCGCCACGGTACACACTCCTTTTTATAAATATCATTGAAACAGCTCTTGTAGAAGGAACAAAAAATGTTCCTTCTGCAAAAAGCCAAAATATCCCATTTAATGCTCATACTGTTCTATCTTACTATTTTTCTTCATATTTATCAAGTCATATAAACAATTCATCGCACTGTGAATACCACCCACTCGATCTATAATCCCCTTATCTACAGCCTGTGATCCAACCAACACAGAACCAATATCCTTTGTCAGTTCCTTCGTATTAAACATAATCTCCCGAAGTGCCTCTTCTTTAATAGAACAATGATTCGATGTAAATTCGATAATACGGTCCTGCATGCGTTCAATATACTCATAATTTTGTGTAACTCCAAGCACTGTGCCATTCATTCGAATCGGATGTACCACCATCGTCGCAGATGGAACGATAAAGGTCACATCCCCTGAAACAGAAAGTGGTACACCAATCGAATGTCCTCCGCCCAAAAGCAAACACACCTTTGGTTTACTCAAGGATGCTATCATCTCCGCAATGGCAAGCCCTGCTTCCACATCTCCTCCTACCGTATTGAGCAAAACCAATAGTCCATCTATCCCTTCATCATCCTCCACAGCTGCAAGTTGCGGAAGAATATATTCATATTTCGTGGTTTTTTCTCCATGTCCCAGATTCTCATGCCCCTCTATCTCTCCAATAATATTGAGCAAATGAATCCGATGATGATAACGATTTTTTGAGAGCGTAATCTGACCATAATCAGAAATCAAGCTCCCTTGCTGTTCTTGTTTGACTTCCTGCGGACGTGCGTTACTCTTCACATTTTCACTCATGTTTTTTCTCCTTTTTACACATGATAAGTTATTATGTGCGAATGCAAAACTTTTCATGCGCCTGTGTTGACTTTTATGACCTGCACAACTATAATCTATCGAAGTATATTTTAGAAGAATCATCATTTTGTGAGGTAATCAATGAACGAAAACAAAAACAAAGATAAAATCTATGTCATAGGGCATCGCAATCCGGATACAGACTCCATCTGTTCTGCCATTTGCTATGCGTATCTTAAAAGGCAGCTGACCGGTGACAATTATGTACCGATGCGTGCCGGAGAAGTAAATGCAGAAACTGCATTTGTATTAAAATCCTTTGATGTGGAAACTCCGGAATTCATGGAAAACGTATCCACACAGGTAAAGGATGTGGAATATCGTCATATGGATGGTGTATCCCGGGAGATTTCTATCAAAGAGGCATGGGAGTTGCTCAGTGCATCCGGTGCTACCACACTTCCTTCCGTAGATGAAAATGAAAATCTTTTGGGCCTAATCACTGTCAGAGACATTGCCATGACATACATGGAAGTCTACGACAACCAGATTATTGCAAGAGCGAAAACTCCATACTCCAACATCATTGCAACCTTGTCTGCGCAGATGCCTGTCGGAGACCCAAACGATGTGGTAACAACCGGTAAGGTCTTAATTTCTGCGGCCAATCCGGACATGATGGAAAACTATATCAACAAAGGGGATATCGTAATTCTCGGTAACCGTTATGAATCTCAGCTGTGTGCCATTGAGATGGAAGCACAATGTATCATTATCTGCGATGGCGCTGTCGTCTCAAAAACGATTCAAAAGCTGGCACAGGAAAACAATTGTCATATTCTGATTACCAAATACGACACCTATACTGCTGCCCGCCTGATTAACCAGAGTATCCCAATCCGTCATTTCATGAAGAAGGAACATCTGATTACCTTCTCCACAGAAGATTATATCCGGGATATTCGCGAAGTTATGGCAAGCAAACGTCACCAATACTATCCTGTTCTCAATGAATGGGGAAAATACGTTGGACTTATTTCTCAGCGTAACTATTTGAATGCCAATCCAAAGAAAGTTATTTTGGTCGACCACAATGAACATGCACAGGCAGTAGAAGGCATCGATGAGGTTCAGCTTCTCGAAATCATCGATCATCATCGCATTGGTGGAATCCAGACAATGAATCCGGTCTATTTTAGAAACCAGCCACTCGGATGTACTGCAACGATTATCTATCAGATGTTTTTGGAAAACAACATTGAGATTCCTCGACACATTGCAGGACTGCTTTGTTCCGCGATTATCTCGGATACCTTGATGTTTCGTTCTCCAACCTGCACAGCCCTCGACGAGGCAACCTGTCGAACACTTGCAGGAATCGCGAATATAGACATCGAAAGTTATGGAATCTCTATGCTGAATGCCGGAAGTAAACTCAAGAACAAAACAGACGAAGAGATTTTCCACCAGGATTACAAGGTATTTACGAGCGGAGACTTCAGTTTTGGAATTGGACAGATATCCGCATTTAACGCAGACATTCTTGCTTCCATTCGCCCAAGAATACAAGACTATATGGCACAAGTATATAAGACAAAGCAAGTGAATCTTCTCTTCTTTATGTTGACAGATATCTTCAAAGAAGACACGGAACTTTTATATTATGGTACAGATGCAGAACCATTACTCAAAAAAGCATTTCCGGATGCGGAATTTACAGATAACAGTGTGATTCTTCACAATGTTGTCTCCAGAAAAAAACAGGTGATTCCAAGCATTATGAGTGTTGCACACGAATAAAATGCAAAAAGGCACTTCTCGTTCCATCGAACAAGAAGTGCCTTTTTACGTTTGTTTTTATTACATTGTTAAAACAATTTCATTTTCTTCTGCCAATACAGCAAATGGAATATAATTGTCTTCCATCTCCTTGCCATTGACAGTCAGACTTGTGTAACCACTTTCTGCTCCATTTGGATTCTGTACAAGGATGTGAAGTTTCTTTCCTCTGTAATCCTTTTGAATCTCAAATTGCTTCCAATCAGATGGAATAGATGGAGCGACACGAAGTCCCTCGAAGTCTGGTCTCATACCGAGGATACCTTCTACGCAACCTACCATGACTGTGGATGCAGTTCCTGTCAGCCAGTGCACATGCGCACGTCCCTCAAATGGGCTGTCTATACTCTCGGTAAACTGACCGTGACAATATGGTTCCAGTTTACGAATCTCTGCCTTGTCATTCATAGACGCCGGAGAGCTCTCTGTGAAATATTCAAACGCACGATTTCCGTGTCCCATCAATGCTTCTGCAAGAATAATCCAACCCTGTGGCTGTGAGAAGATACCACCATTTTCTTTTGTAGATGGATTGAAAAGAAGCATCAATGCACCTTCAAAAGCATGATCTACATAAGATGGAGCCATTAAACGCACACCATATGGAGTGTTCAGTTCACGATGAACGGACTCCAATGCCTTTTCCGCCTGTTCCTTGGAAGCAAGACCACTGATGACGGACCAAGACTGTGGATTGAGCCACATGTTTGCTTCCGGATCCTTCTTGGAACCGATTACCATACCATCTTCCTTGAATCCACGGATATAACGGTCATCTTCCCAACACAAGTTCTGAAGAGTATCTCCAAGTTCCTTCTGAATCTTATCCAAGTATGCAATATACTCTGTATCCTGCTTACGCTTTGCAAAATCACGCAAAACTGTCATTGCATAATAAAGCTGCATCGCTACAAAGGTTGACTCACCCTTCTTACCAAGTCTCAGACAATCATTCCAGTCTGCATGTAAACCGGCCGGCATATTGTGATTTCCGAGACGGTTCATAGAAAAGTCAATCGCACGCTTTAAGTGCTCATATACGGTTCCTTCTCCACCATTTGCAAATACAATCACTTCATCGATGAAATCTACATTTCCTGATTCTGCAATATACTTGTAAACAGTTGGGAACAACCAAAGTGCATCATCTGCACGATATGCCGGATGTCCGGTTGCTCTTACATAGCTCTCATCATCCGGTGTATCCTCATGACCTGCATTGTGGTCAAACTTAACAAGTGGTAATCCACCACCATTGTCAACCTGTGCGGACAACATAAAACGAATCTTATCTCCTGCCATCTCCGGCTCTAAATGGATAATACCCTGAATATCCTGTACGGTATCGCGATATCCATATCCATTGCGGAGTCCACAATAAGAGAACGACGCTGCTCTTGACCAGATAAAGGTCATGAAACACTGATATGCATTCCAAGTATTAATCATAGCATTGAATGCTTCACTTGGTGTCTTAACCTGGAAGTGATTCAATTTTGCATGCCAGTTAGCTTTGAGCTCTTCTATTTCTTTTGCAGTTTGTGCACTGACATCCGCATAGCTGTTCATTACAGCCTCTGCCTCATCATCATTCTTCATACCGAGAATAAATGCGATTTCCTTCGTCTCACCCGGTGCCAAAGGAATCTTTGTTTCCAGTGCACCACAGGCATTTGAATTGTAGTTGAGCTGATTTTTGCAATCACCATTTTCTACACCCAATGGATTTGCATAAGAATGATAACGGCCGATGAACGCTTCCTTATCACCTGCGTAAGAATCCACCTCTGCTCCTGCAAGTCCAAAGAATCTGTTAAATGCTACACTTCCATTGATCGCTTCACCCTTATTTACATTCTCGTTGATGACCTGCTTGATACGATTCCCAAGAAAATAGGTTCTCGTAATAAACAATGTATATTGCAAATTCACCTGATCCTGCTCATAATTATTGTCGTTTGTAAATTCACAGTAACCGAATACAGAAAGATTTCTTGGTTGTTCTGAACGGTTCGTTACCTTTAACTTCCAAACTTCGTGTGTCTTATTCAGTGGCACATAGTATAGTGCCTCTGAGTCAATGCCTGAATAGCTCGCCTTGATATTGGTATATCCGGTACCATGGTGACACTCGCTCTTATAGCTTTCTAAGTCCTTTCCTACCGGTTGCCATGAAGCTGACCAAAAATCCTTGCTATCATTGTCACGCAGATAGATATATCTGCCCGGCTGATCACAATTGTTAAATACATATCGAAGAATTCTTCCATTTGCACCGGATTTTACAAAGCTGTATCCACCTGCATTGTTGGAGATAATTGCACCGTACTCCGGGGAACCAAGATAATTGGCCCATGGAGCCGGTGTATCAGGTCTGTCTATTACATATTCTTTATTAATCTCGTCAAAATACCCGTATCTCATGAAGTTATGACCCCCTCCTTATTTTGGAACATTTATAGTCTTATTTGTTATTCTGCGTCCTTTAAGCTAAGGCTAATCTTGCCCATACGGTCAACTTCAAGAACCTTTACCCTTACAGTATCACCGATATTCACAACATCTTCTACCTTTTCCACTCTGTGATCTGCAAGCTTTGAAATATGGATGAGACCATCCTTATTTGGTGAAAGCTCAACGAACGCACCGAAGTTCATAATACGAACAACCTTACCTTCATATGTCTTTCCAACTTCAATTGGATCTACAATAGAGCGGATAATCTGCAATGCACGCTCAAGTCCTGCCTGCTCGATACCACAGATATATACGCTTCCGTCATCATCGATATCAATCTTTGCACCAGTCTCTTCAATGATTGCATTGATGGTCTTACCCTTCTGACCGATAATCTCACCAATCTTTTCCGGATCAACCTTGGTCTGGATAATCTTTGGTGCATACTCAGAAACGCTCTCACGAGGCTCTGCAATCGCCGGCTTCATACAGGTATCCATGATGAACAATCTTGCCTCACGACATCTTGCAATGGCACCTTCTACGATCGGACGTGTCAAACCATGAATCTTGATATCCATCTGAATCGCTGTGATACCTTCTGTCGTACCTGTTACCTTGAAATCCATATCTCCGAAGAAATCTTCCAATCCCTGGATATCTGTCAACAATACGAAATCATCATCTGTATCGCCTGTAACCAAACCACAGGAAATACCGGCTACCATCTTCTTAATTGGAACACCTGCTGCCATCAATGACATACAAGATGCACAAGTAGAAGCCATAGATGTCGATCCGTTTGACTCAAATGTCTCGGATACGGCACGAATTGCATATGGGAATTCTTCCTCACTTGGAAGTACAGGAAGAAGTGCACGCTCTGCCAATGCACCATGTCCAATCTCACGACGTCCCGGTCCACGAGATGGCTTTGTCTCTCCTACGGAATAAGAAGGGAAGTTATAGTGATGCATGTAACGCTTATTTGTAACATTTGTATCCAAACCATCAATCTTCTGAACCTCTGAAAGTGGAGCCAATGTTACGATATCACAAATTTGTGTTTGTCCTCTTGTAAACATAGCAGAACCATGTACACGAGGAATGATATCTACCTCTGCTGAAAGTGGACGAATCTGTGTAATCTCACGACCATCCGGACGCTTGTGATCCTTCAAAATCATCTTACGGACTGTCTTCTTCTGATACTGATATACAGCCTCATCCAATACAGCAAGCCATTCTTCGTTATCTGCAAATGCTTCCTCGAGCTTATCCTTAATCTGACGGATATTCTCTTCACGAACCTGTTTCTCATCTGTGAAGACTGCTTCCTCCATCTGTGCAGGTGGAACAATCTCCTTGATAGCTGTAAACAATTCCTCCGGAACTGCACAGCTTGTATATGCATGCTTTGGCTTTCCACAAGCCGCTACAATCTCATCGATAAAAGCGATAACCTTCTGGTTAAGCTCATGTGCTGCGTAAATCGCCTCAATCATCTTCTCTTCCGGAATCTCATTTGCTCCGGCTTCGATCATGATTACCTTATCTCTGGTCGATGCAACTGTCAACTTCAAATCAGAAGAAAGATTCTGTGTTGAATTTGGATTGAATACCAACACACCATCAATCATACCAACCTGAGTCGTTGCGCATGGTCCGTCAAATGGAATATCTGAAATTGCAGTTGCAATTGCTGAACCAAGCATCGCTGTAAGCTCTGGTGAACATTCCGGATCAACAGAAAGTACCAGGTTATTCAAAGTAACATCATTTCTGTAATCCTTCGGGAACAAAGGACGCATCGGACGATCGATAACACGTGATGTCAAAATCGCATTCTCGCTTGCCTTTCCTTCACGCTTGTTAAATCCTCCCGGAATCTTTCCTACTGAATACATCTTCTCCTCGTATTCTACGGAAAGTGGGAAGAAATCAATTCCTTCTCTTGGTTTTTCTGATGCAGTAGCTGTAGATAATACCACTGTATCTCCGTAGTGCATCAGTGCTGCACCGTTTGCCTGCTTTGCAACTCGACCAACATCCACACGAAGGGTTCTGCCGGCAAGCTCCATCTCGAACTTCTTGTACATAACGTATCTCCTTACATAAATATTTTTATTGTATTACACTCCGAAACGACTGAGAAAAGCACTTTTCATTCAAAAAAATGCACTTTTCAGTAGTCTCGGTTTTATATAATACAATCCTTATGATTATAGCATTTTATCTTCTTTCCATCAAGACAGAAAATAAAGAAGTTGCAAATTATTCCAAATAAAAAAGGCTACATTACGTAGCCTTTTTTATAGAAAATTTCAAATCATCTTTGTCTATTTAATTGTATACTCTGCTGTACCAGCTGGTTTGGTATTATTGCTATCCCATGAGGAACCATCAAAAATGATTGCATCCTTACCTGTTTCCTTGTAGTAAACATAATTGATTGTATACATATCATGATCAATAGCAGCAGCATTATATGCTTTCTTTGTTCCAACAACAATTGATTCAGCAACAGCTGCAACATCCGCAGTCTTGATAATATCATCTGCATATGTAGAAGCAAAGCTTGTAGACAAATCAAAACCAGTCTTTGCATATGCTGCACTCATATCTGCCTGTGCTGCAGTCAGTACACTCTTACCATTCAATACAACCTGCTGGCCCTTTGCCTTATCGATATATCCAAGTAATGCAGGCACCAAAATCGCTGCCAGAATACCGAGAATTACGATAACAACAATCAACTCAACCAATGTAAAACCTTCATTTTTCTTCATAACCTTTTTCATATACGTTCCTCCTGTTGGTTCTTGTTTTGGAATTACTCTCGTATCCCCTTATGGAATACTTATCGTCATAACCTGCCCCTATTTTAACTCATTTTGTACTTTTTTTCAATGTTACAGGTCATTTTTTTTGATATATTTTCCAAATCCATGTTCTTACAAATATTGCTCCAATTCTGCGGTATCGTTGGAATACTTATATGCCATCTGCTTGGTAATGAGTCCCTGCTGAATCAAACGTGATAAGTCACCGTTTAAGGTATGCATACCGACACTGCCACCCTGTTGCATCAAAGAACCCAGCTGATGGCATTTGTTCTCACGAATCTGGTTTCCAACCGCATCCGTTCCTACGAGAATCTCGGTTGCAACCACACGTCCACTGCCCTGTGCATTTGGAATCAAACACTGTGTGATAACACCATTTAATACCGATGAAAGCTGAGTACGCACCTGATTTTGCATGCCGGCCGGACATGCATCGATAATACGGTCGATGGTCTGTGCAGCACCGGTCGTATGTAGGGTGGACATAACCATATGTCCGGTTTCTGCCGCAGTCAGTGCGGCTGAAATCGTCTCATAGTCACGCATCTCTCCTACGAGAATGATATCCGGATCTTCACGAAGCGCACTGCGAAGGGCTCCCGCAAACGAAATGACATCTCTGCCAACCTCACGCTGATGAATAAGCGACATCTTACGCTCATACATATACTCCACCGGGTCCTCAATCGTGATAATATGCTCTTCTCGATTTGCATTGATATAGTCAATCATGGACGCAAGGGTCGTTGACTTACCGGAACCGGTTGGTCCTGTCACAAGCAACAATCCTCTTGGCTTATCCGCCAATTGACGTAATACCGGCGGCAGACCGAGCATCTCCAAAGAAGGGATATTGGAATTGAGCAAGCGAATGGTTGCTGCCAGCTTTCCATCCTGTTTGAACACATTCACACGCTGACGATTACCATCCGGGGTACGAATTGCAAAATCCGCATCAATGCCTTCCTCCAACCGATCACGCTGTTCTTCTGTCAACAACTCAATTAACATCGTGATAATCTCGCGATCCTCCGGTTGCATTGGCGCCATCTGTAAACGTCCGTTGATACGAAACATCAGTGGCATTCCAACCGTGATATGGATATCAGAGCACCGCATCTGTCTCGCTGTCATAATCATCTCATCAATTATCATCTTATACCTCCTATTTATGCATACATGTATGACTTCGTCATATAGGTTTCTACTAATGTAACGCCCCCTCGCTTTGCTCGGCGGCAGGTCGTAGAAACCATTCCAAATATGACTTCGTCATATGGGTTTCTACTAATGTATCGCCCCCTCGCTTTGCTCGGCGGCAGGTCGTAGAAACCATTCCAAATATGACTTCGTCATATGGGTTTCTACTAATGTATCGCCCCCTCGCTTTGCTCGGCGGCAGGTCGTAGAAACCATTCCAAATATGACTTC
>JBJENA010000064.1:0-11326 GCA_051879955.1 Wujia sp. | reverse complement strand
GAACAGGTAACTGCACGATAGAAATGTATAGTAAGGTTGATGAAACAGACTGTGAAGTATGTATTTCAATGAGGGATAACGGAACACCGTTTGACCCATTTGCAAAGGAAGACCCGGATATTACATTATCCGCAGATGAAAGAGAAATCGGCGGACTTGGTATCTATATGGTGAAAAATATCATGGATACCGTGTCCTATGAATATAAGCAACAACAAAATGTAGTAACAATGACAAAAAAATGGCAGCGGTAAACTGTCGGAACATGGGAGGTAAATATGGAACTGAAAAAAGAACAAGATGGAAACAAGCTTATGGTAAGTGTGAATGGCAGATTGGATACCAATGCAGCTCCAATTATGATGAAGGAACTCGAGGAATTACTGGTAGAGCCTGTAAATGAGTTTGTACTGGACATGGATGCCTGTGATTATGTAGCCAGTTCCGGACTTCGTGCGATTCTCTGGGCACAGAAGAAGATGAACGGATTGGGCGGAACCATGGTAGTTAAGAATGTCATTGGCGATGTTATGGAAGTGTTTGAGATGACAGGCTTTGCAGATATTTTGACATTTGAATAAGCATGATATTGCGTAAAGGAGGTTCCTATGGATTTCAAAGAAGAGATTGTACAATTTGTGTCGGATAAGGTTGGCGGAATTGTCATTGTTGCAGAGGGTTCTGCAGAGATTGTATATGCAGATACTTATTTCAAGCAGAAATATGGCGATGATGTGGTTGGTATGGACGCAGATGAAGTGTTTGTCTGGAACGATGAATGTCCAAAGCTCGAAGTTGGCGGTGCTGCCGTAGAGTGGGAATACATCGACACCAATACCAAGAAGTATTTCAAATTCAATTCCGGATTGTTTGAGAAAGAGGAGAAGAATTACAAGATTCATCAAATTACGGATATCACGGAATATATGGGACTCAATCGTGATATCACAAAGTACATGGGATTTTTCCGTAAGCTTTCCAAATTCCAGACAGCTGTGCTTGAGAAATTATCAGAAACCTATTATGAGTTGCTTCCGATGCTTGCAGATTATTTTAATACAAGCAAGGCATACTTTATGATTCAGCGTGAGAATGTGATGGATATTATTACCTACAACAAGATGGGTAATGTGTATAGCAATGACAGAATTGATTATGACGAAGGTGTCGCTTCAATTTTTGATATGAATTGCGAAGATAATGTATTGTTCGGAAGCTTTGATACAAAGGTGCAGGAGGTTCTGCAATTAAACGGTGCAAAGGAGGACAGTGCCTATCGCATGCTGGTAAGTGGAGAAGTCTCCGGACAGAAGTATGCATTGTTCCTGGGTGTCTGGCCAAATATGGATTGGGAGTCTATGAACGAATCGACACTGAAAAGTGTCATCAGTCTGTACATCGAAAATGGTGTCATGCGTGAAAAGCTGGTATATGCAAGTGAGCATGATGGTTTGACCGGATTGTATAACAAGGCAAAGTATCTGGCAATGGCAGAAAACGAATTTTTGAATCTGGATTCGATTGCGATATTTAACTTTGATGTCAATAACCTAAAGAAAATGAATGACCAGTTTGGTCACGAAGCAGGAGATAAGCTGATTATCAAGGCTGCGAACAGTTTCCGCAAGGTGACAAGCAATCGCGTACATGCATTCCGTATGGGTGGTGACGAGTTCCTCCTCGTTGCAGAAAATGTATCCGAGGCAGAAACGCAAACCATCAAGCAACGCTGGGAAGAGGAACTTGCAAGACTCAATACGGCTGAGGATGGTATTGACTGTGTGGTTGCCCTTGGTGTTGCATATGGTGAAAAGGACTATGACTATGAAAAGCTGTTGAAGCTTGCGGACGAAAGAATGTACGAGGATAAGAAGTCCAAGAAGAAACCGGGTGAAGAGATTCGCTAAGAGATAGAGAACAGGAATCAGATGGAGGTAGATTATGACATTTAAGGAATTGATTGCGCGTGCAAAAAGAGAAGAGGCATCAGATGTACATATTACAGTTGGTACAGCAACTGCATTTCGTAGATTTGGTAGGTTGGAGATGATCGAACCGATTCCAACTGCACAGGAAGCTACACAACTGATTTTCAGTGAGCTGACAGAGGATCAGATAGACAGAGTGAAATGCGGCGAGGATTTGGATTTTGCAATTATGATGGAGGATGGAACGAGACTCCGTGCGAATATCTATCATCAGAGAAATAATATTGCAGCAACCTATCGAATCATGCGTAGTAGAATACCAACCTTCCGTGAGTTGAATATTCCGGATGCAGTTCGTAATCTGATCAAAGAACCTCGTGGTTTGATTCTCATTACAGGTCCTACAGGTAGCGGTAAGACCACAACCCTTGCAGCTATGATTGATTATGTAAATCAGAAACAGGCAAAGCATGTTATGACCATTGAGGATCCGATTGAGTATGTATATTATCATGCAAAGTCAATGATTCATCAAAGAGAGGTTGGAAGAGATGTAGATTCCTTTGCAAAAGCACTTCGTTCTTCTCTTCGTGAGGATCCGGATATTATTCTGGTAGGTGAGATGCGTGATTATGAGACCATCAGCGCAGCTATCACGGCAGCAGAGACCGGACACCTGGTGCTTTCCACCCTTCATACAACGAGTGCATCACAGACCATTGAGCGTATTATCGATGCATATCCGGCGCATGGTCAGTCTCAGGCACGTACCCAGCTGGCAAATGTATTGTGTGGTATTGTGACCCAGCAGCTGGTGCCAAGACAGGATGACACCGGTATGGAGATTGCAACAGAGGTATTGATTAACACAGAAGCAATTGCGAATCAGATTCGTGAGAATAAGACCCATCAGATTGATTCATCGATTCAGGCTGGTGGAGCCCTCGGTATGCATACCTTAAATGCAGACTTGAAGCGTCTGGTTCGTGAAGATAAAATCACGGAAGAAATGGCAAAGAAGTATTGCTCTAACGTGAAGGATTATGAGAGCCAGCGATAAATCGCAACTTTTTTGGAAGCTTTTTTTCGACAAGCTTCCAGTCGATTCCATAATAAAAGATCATACATAGGCAGAAGATACTTGCAAACTGCGCCCGATAGGTAAAGAAATAATGCAAGAAGGAGTGGTTTGCAAGTGTCAGAAACCGAATGTATGGCATTACAAATAATGCCGAAAACAACATCGGCATATATTTCTTTTTTTCCATTTTTCGAAACAGATAATATACCATTAATAACAAAATAAAACTACAGACGGCAAATGCATAACTATAGGTTTTTGCAAGATTAAAAGGAAAGAGACAGCTGATATTTCGTGCAACTGCACTGATAGCCTGGGAAACACCTTGAACTTCGCCGATTTCTTCGTTTACTCTTATGGAAGCGGAAGAAATTGCCTCAGGAAATACATTGCGACCGAGTGCGATGGAGGTGAGAACCCATTTTGTAATCCAGGAAGATATATATCCCAATCCCCAGCAGAATGAGCGCCCTGCAATGAGTAGGAATCCCTCTTTCACAGACTGTAATTGGTGATTGTCATACATCAACATTAGCAACAATGCGAGTGGAAAAATCAGTGTCAGGGTTTCGGTTGTCAAAAAGTCAAAATAGGCTGTAAGATTTCCCGCAAGCAGGAAAAACAGACCGGAGACGGTTTTATTTTTTTGGTAGAACATAAGAACGCAGATTCCGGTTATCAGCATAATTAAAAAGCACCAGATGTATTCCAGGCTCATCGGGATGTACCAAAACGATACAGAAAAAAGCGCAAGCAAACAGGACCAGGCGCAAAAAGATTTCCGGATACGAAGCAGGAGAGTGAATAAAAGCGCAAACAGGCCTGTCAATATGACTGCGAACAGGATGTAAATCTGCCGGATATTTAAGAATGTGAGCAATGGGCGCACCAAAACAGTGGAACCATGCCAATAACGGAAATAGTCGTATGTAGGAGCGACATCAGAAGTCACGGCAGTGAGCAGATTTTCGTTCTCGTTATGCGTATCCGTATAATAGTAAGAAGCTGTAAGGGAAGACGAAATCGGATGCTTGGAGTCAAAATGATACAGGATGTTGAGTAGTATGGCATCCGCATAATGATCAATCTGTGAAGCAGGGTTCGTATCATTGATTCGATAGAATACCGTTTTTTGCATAAAGTAGTCTGCGGACTCCTGTGTATGTTTTTGAATTGCTGTGCGCGGAATCAGGGATACTGTGGTAAGCAAAATAACCTCGATGGCTGTCAGTGCCAAAAAGGAAAGGAACCACACGAAAAAGGTGTTCAATTTTCTTTTGTTTTCTACGGTTTGTGTTTTTTCTTTCATGGTAAAGATTATCCTATTCATTGATGATAGCAGGAACTGCTTTATCTAAGTCATCGACCGGTGTCAGAAGACAGGCACAAAATCCTTCCAATGGTTGGAAACATCGCACGAAGATTTCTTTTTCGATTTCCGGACTGTAATCACGGATATAGCATGGTTTGCCGTTTACAGCTACATCCGTATAGGCAACCAGCCATTTTTTGTCGGCATTTGGAAAGACCGAAAAGAAAGAGTGATTCATCATTTCTTCGATGGTTTTTCCTTCTATTACTTCCATTTCTTTGTTGCAGTACCGAAAAACAAAATCCATACCATGGCCATCTTGATTAAATACAAGCTCAATAATACAGAACGCAATCGGCATATTGTCTAAGATGGAAAAACGATTTTGTATGTCGGAGACTGTTCGAAGATTGTTGGCGGCGTTTTGATGGAGACTTTCGTTCAGTCGTTTATGTGCAGCCACGGTTCGTTTCCTTCCCTGAAACTGAGTCCCATCCTGCATATGATATACTCCATCGTCGATATAATCGATTTGTTCTTTTGCAACGACGATTCCCTTGTTCACACAGATAAAATCATGGGATTCCAAAGAACTAAAAAAGTCTTTGACCGTGATGTAGGTAGAAAAAATCTGATTATTTTTTAAATGAATACAGGTTTTGTTTTCGCTTCGAGTCAGATATTTAATGTTATCGATAGTAATTTGATTTTTTCTAAAGTATTTCAGTATTTTCTCTTTCATGATATTATTCCTTTTTGAATTTTAATTGATGTATTATGAGTTTAACAGAGCAAAAATAGAAAGTCAATGTATTTAATTTGATTTATTGATTGCGTTACATAAATAATATATGTTTTTCTTTACTAAATTGACGAGTAATGTTATAATTCTGCATTGATATGTAAATAGATAACAATAAGTATTCATTTAAACAAAAATATAAAAAGGGAAGTAAGAGAGATTATGAAAAAAGTAGTAAAATTTGGTGGTAGCTCTTTGGCGAGTGCAGAGCAATTTAAGAAGGTAGGGGAGATCATTGCAGCGGATGAAAGTCGTGTATATGTGGTTCCTTCTGCTCCGGGAAAGAGATTTGATGATGATACCAAGGTTACAGATATGCTTCTGCATGTTTATGAAACAGCAAGTGAAGGAAATGATATCACAGAAGAGATGCAGGCAATCAAATCCAGATATGATGAAATTATCACTGGACTTGGACTTACAGATTTCTCCTTAGATAAAGATTTTGAGGAGATTACCAAGAAGCTCGTTGCAGATCCACAGAAGGATTATGCAGCTTCCAGAGGTGAATTTTTAAATGGAAAGATTATGGCTGCTTACCTTGGAATCGAGTTTATCGATGCAGCTGAGGTGATTTTCTTCAATGCAGAGGGAAATCTCAACAGCTATAAGACCGAGAAGGTTCTTGGCGGACGACTTGCAAAAGCACAGCGCGCAGTGATTCCGGGATTTTATGGACTTGGCAAAGATGGAAATGTCAAGACATTTTCACGTGGTGGTTCCGATGTAACCGGCTCGATCGTAGCACAGGCAAGTCGTGCAGATGTATATGAGAACTGGACAGATGTATCCGGTTTCCTTGTAGCAGACCCGCGTATTGTTCCGGATCCAAAGCCAATAAAATATATCACATACAGAGAGCTTCGTGAGCTTTCTTACATGGGTGCATCTGTTCTTCATGAGGATGCGATTTTCCCGGTACGCCACTGTGGCATCCCAATCAATATCCGCAATACCAATGCACCGGAAGATGCCGGAACATGGATTGTAGAAAGTACCTGTCAAAAGCAGGATTATGTGGTGACCGGTATCGCAGGAAAGAAGGATTTTTGTACTATCTTCATCACAAAGGCTATGATGAACGCGGAAATCGGATTTGGAAGAAAAGTGCTTCAGGCATTTGAGGAAAATGAGATTTCCTTTGAGCATATGCCATCCGGTATTGACACAATGACAATCGTTGTGCATGAAGACGAGTTTATGCACAAGGAGCAAAGAGTCGTATCTGCCATTCATCGTCTTGCAGAGCCTGATTCTGTGGAAATCGAATCCGGACTTGCGTTGGTTGCAGTCGTAGGCCGTGGCATGAAGTCAGCAAGTGGTACAGCGGGCAAGCTGTTTAGTGCACTTGCAAAGGAAGGCATCAATATCAAGATGATTGACCAGGGTTCTTCAGAGCTCAATATCATCATCGGTGTGAAGAATAAGGATTTTGATACTGCGATAAAAGCGATTTACAATACTTTTATTACGGATTAATCGAAGATAATCACAATGGTAAGAAAGAGAACTGTTGTATTTACTACAACAGTTCTTTTATTATAAGAAAGAGACAATAATAACAATATTTGTCAATCTTAAAATGGTAGTGTATAACATACGCTCATCTATGTTACAATAGGGCATACAAGTTATTTCGATTGAAAAAATACGAAAAGATAAGGAGAGTAGAATGTATGAATGAAAAAGAAATGAAACCCTACGTTCCCGCCGATAAGGTGACTCCTGAAATTACAGTAGCTTCTGTGATTATGGGTATCCTTTTGGCAGTCGTATTTGGTGCAGCCAATGCGTATCTGGGACTTCGTGTAGGTATGACCGTTTCCGCATCCATTCCGGCAGCAGTGATTTCCATGGCTGTGATACGTGTGATTATGAAAAAGGAATCGATTCTGGAAAGCAATATGGTACAGACGATCGGGTCTGCGGGTGAATCTCTGGCAGCAGGTGCCATTTTTACACTTCCGGTTTTGTTCCTTTGGGCAAAGGAAGGCTTGATGGAAGAACCGAGTCTGGTAGAGATTTCGGTTATCGCACTTTGTGGTGGAGTACTTGGTGTATTGTTTATGGTGCCACTTCGAAATGCCTTGATTGTAAAAGAGCATGGAACCCTTCCATATCCGGAGGGAACCGCTTGTGCAGATGTGTTGCTTGCAGGTGAGGAAAAGGGGTCGAGTGCAAAGGCTGTATTTTCCGGTATGGGACTTGCAGCAGTATTGAAATTTTTGATTGATGGATTATGTGTGATTGGAGGCGCCATCACGGCTCCGATTAAGGCGCTTAAAACAGAGATTTCCGCACAGGTTTATCCTGCCTTGGTAGGTGTTGGATATATCTGTGGAGCAAGGATTTCCTCCTATCTGTTTGCAGGAGGTATCCTTGGCTGGTTTGTGTTGATTCCGGCAATTGTGACCTTTGGTGGAGATACCATATTGTATCCGGCGACAGACACCATTGCGAATGTATATGCGCAGGGAGGTGCAGGTGCCATCTGGAGCAGTTATATTCGTTACATCGGTGCTGGTGCGGTGGCAGCAGGTGGTTTGATTAGTTTGATGAAATCATTGCCATTGATTGTTCGAACCTTCCGCGATTCCATTCGAAGCATGAAAGGGTCTGCAAGCAAGAGCAAGCTTCGTACGGAGCAGGATATCGATATGAAGATCATCGGTATCGGAATTGCTCTTATGATTTTGATTTTGTGGGTATTGCCACAGGTTCCGGTTTCATTGGTCGGAGCGATTTCCATTGTAGTATTTGGCTTCTTCTTTTCCACTGTTTCTTCCAGAATGGTAGGATTGGTAGGAAGCAGTAACAATCCGGTATCCGGTATGGCGATTGCAACTTTATTGATTGCAACTACCTTGTTAAAGATGACAGGAGAGTCCGGTTCGCAGGGGATGCAGGGCGCGATTGCCATTGGGGCGATTGTTTGTATCATTGCGACCATGGCCGGTGATACGTCACAGGATTTGAAGACGGGTTATATCCTGGGTGCAACCCCGAAAAAACAGCAGATTGGCGAGTTGATTGGTACAATCGTTTCCGCCCTTACCATCGGAGGAGTGCTCATTCTCTTGGACCGCGCATGGGGATTTGGAACAGATAAGATTGCAGCCCCTCAAGCCTCTCTTATGAAGCTTATAGTTGAAGGTGTCATGGGTGGAAATCTTCCATGGGCTTTGATCTTCATTGGTGCATTTATTGCAGTGGTTGTAGAGATTCTTGGTATTCCGGCATTGACGGTTGCGATTGGTTTGTATCTGCCATTTGAACTGAGCAGTACGATTATGCTCGGTGGCTTGATTCGCCATTTCGTAGAGCGCAAAAAGTCTCTTGCAAATGAAAAAGAATCCGATTCGAGTATGGGAATTTTGTTTTGCTCCGGTATGATTGCCGGTGAAGGCTTGGTGGGTATCCTGCTTGCCATTCTCGCAATCATCGGTGTGGACAAAAAGATAAATCTGTCGCAGTATTTTAACAGTGGTATGATTGGCGGAAGCATCGTCTTGATTTTGTTGTTACTTTTTATATACAAAGTGGGAGTAGGAAACCAAAAAGATGCAGAAAAATAAGAAAAAGGATATCAATTATCTGGAGTATGTACCGGTACACAATCCCAAGTATCAAAGTACTGTGGAGGAAGATGGACGAGTTACCATCTTGCAGGAGCATAAGGGCGTGTTCTATTTTTTGACACAGAAGCTTTTGAAAAAACCCAGGTTTACACAGATTCATCTCGATGAGATGGGTAGCTTTATCTGGCCGTTGATGGACGGAAATAGAACTGTGATGGAGATTGCACAGCTTGTAAAGGAGCATTTTGGCGAGAAGGCGGAACCTTTGTATAACCGATTGGTCACCTATATGGCAACGATGGAAAGCTATGAATTTATATGCATGCACCACAAATCGTGATGCGAATATACGAGGATGTTTTTGAGATTTTGAAAACATCCTCGTTGCTGTATTGGAAAGAGTGTGGTATGATATAACGGATTGGATATACGGACGAGAAAATATATAAAATACAAGGGGAGAAAGGAGAAATCTGGATGGGTTTGAATGTTATCGAAGATAGATTTGGCGATTGCAGTGAACAAATCTGTGAAACCATTGCACAATCCACTGCGTGTGTGTTGGAAATTGATTTGAAGAAAAAAAACTATCAACGCAAGTACCATGATGCGGATTTTGAGCAATTTCTCAAGCCGGAAGGTACACTCAAAGAGCTATACTGTATTTTGTTTATGGTGGAATCGCAAATCAAGGACGATACAAGCAGATATAATCAGTTTATTGATGAGAATGTATTTGGCAAGGACAAATATTACGGGGAGATTCAGTTTTTGGTAGATGGCAGGGAAAAGAATTGTGCATTTTATTTCCTGAAGGTTTCGAATGAGAAATCCATCGTTTTATTTATCAATGGAGGAAACTTCTTGCGGAGTAATCAGCTGGAGTTAGAGAAGATAGACACGATACAGGAGTCTTATCTTTTCTCTATGATCGTGAATCTGGCCAATGATACCTGCATGAATCCCAATACGACCGAAATCAGTGCAAAAAGACAGGATTTTATGGAAATTACATATTCGGATTGGAGATTGATGATTTCGAATATGTTTAAAGATGAAGATAAGGTATTGTTTTTGCGTGCTTCTTCACCGGAAAATATTATTAACACCTTGGAGATGCAGAGTCATTTTCATCTGGATCTTCAGATGCGGAATATGCAGGGAGAGTTTATCTGGTGTCGCCTGCGGTTTTTCCGTATGAAGGATTTTTCAAGGGAGAATCCTCGATTTGTATATACCGTACAGGATATATCAGAAGACATGACGCAACTGCTTCGTCAGGAAGGTTTGATTCAGGCTATTGAAGAGCAAAACGAGAGGTTGCAGGAAGCAGAACAGAGCAAGACAAAATTCTTATCGAACATGTCTCATGAGATTCGTACTCCAATCAATGCGATTATGGGTATGAATGAAGTTATTCTCAGAGATTGCAAGGATGAAGGCATTCGTGAATATGCGATGGAAGTCAAAAATGCCAGCCAATATCTTTTAAGCTTAATTAATGATATTCTGGATTATTCCAAGATTGATGCCGGCAAGATGGAAATCGTGCCTGTGGAATATAACATTGAAGATTTGGTCAAGAATGTCAGCAATATGGTAAAACCAAAACTGACCTTAAAGGCATTGGATTTTCAATGTAAGGTTGCAGAAAATGTGCCGCGCAGATTGTTTGGTGATGAAATCCGTATCTCACAGATTTTGATTAATTTACTTGCAAATGCGGTGAAATATACCAAACAGGGAAAGATAACCTTGACGATCGAGCGGGATGAAGACGAAAATGGTCAGGTAGGAATCCGTTTTAGCGTATCCGATACCGGAATCGGAATCAAACCGGAGGATATGGAACGATTGTTCCAGGAATATGTCCGATTTGATTTGGTTAAAAACCGCGATGAGGAGGGTACCGGTCTTGGACTATGTATTGTACAGGGACTTCTTACACAGATGAAGAGTCGTCTGCGCGTGGAAAGTGTATATGGAGAAGGTTCTACCTTCTGGTTTGTGCTTCTTCAAAAAGAAGTTATCCAGACAACACCGGTTGCTGTAGAAATTCCAAAACAAGAGCCAAAGCCAAAAGTTCGAGATGGTAAGACGCCTAAGGTTTTGGTTGTAGACGATACTGCAGTGAACCTTCGAATCATCGAAGCATTGCTTGCTCCATACGACTTGGAGGTGTATTGTGCCAAGAATGGTAAGAAAGCATTGGCTATGATGAAAAAAGAGCAATATGACTTGATATTGCTTGATCATATTATGCCGGAGATGGATGGAATCGCTGTGTTACATGCACTTCGTCAGATTGATGCGTGGTACGAGAAAGTTCCGGTAATCGCTTTGACAGCAAATTACTCTTTGACAGCGAGCGAAGAATATATCAGTCTTGGCTTCACGGATTATATGGATAAACCTTTGGTTTTAGATCGTCTCGACGAATTATTATACAAATACTTACAAGTAAAGATGAAAGAAGAATAAAAGGAAAAGAGCATCGTTCAAACGGTGCTCTTTTTGGGTCTACTTTATTGAGTTCAGGAAATATTGATGGATTCGCATATCGTCTCCAAGCTCAGGATGGAAGGCGAGTCCGATTTGATTTTTGTATCTTGCTGCAACGATGCG
>JBJENA010000063.1:0-38239 GCA_051879955.1 Wujia sp. | reverse complement strand
TCCTTCATTGCAGATTGTCTGCACTCTTCTAACTGATAGGTTCCACTTTTCTGCTGCTTCTTTAATAGTCATAAACTCCATATTTTCTTACCTCAATAAAGTTATAAAATACGACATTTTATCCTAATTTCTATTATAAGCGCCAAGACGCCGAAAATCAATCTAAACCTACATAACTTTCGGCGTACAACCAGTTACCTATTCGCAAACTCAAAATCAAAAAAATACCTTTTAGCAAGCAGATATATTTTCTCGCTAAAAGGTACTTCACCCTTGTACATATATTCAATTTATATTTTCATGCACATTTTTATTCTTTAAATTTCTATGATATGTTTCCTTAAAAATAGCCCTCAACCCCGCTTAAACTGGGCATTTCTTAGAGAGTAAGCAAACCGTCTCCACATGCTCTGTAAACGGAAATTGGTCCACACAACAAGCCTTCTCCACCTTATACCCACGCTGGATAATCGTCTCCAGATCACGTGCAAGGGAAGTTGGTTTGCAGCTGATATAAATCATCTCATCCACACCAAAAGAGAGAATCTTTTCCAAAGCCTTTGGATGAATTCCATCTCTTGGAGGGTCTAAGATAATGACATCCGGCTTGTCCTCCACAAGGTCGATGGCTTTTAGGACATCGCCTGCGATAAATTCACAATTGCTAAGTCCGTTTAAGGCTGCATTTTCCTTGGCTGCCTCTACGGCCTCTTCCACGATTTCGATACCGATAACCTTCTTTGCGGCCGGTGCCATCATCTGCGCAATCGTTCCGGTTCCGCTGTATAAATCAAAGACGACCTTGTCCGCCTTTTTCCCGTCAGCATCCGCCATCACACTACCGGAGAGGATATATTCTCTTGCCTTTGCATAAAGCACCTCGCAGCCCTTGGTATTGGTCTGGAAGAAAGAAAATGGTGAGATCTTAAAATCAAGCCCCATCACCTGCTCTACGATAAAGTCTGTTCCATATAGGCAATGTAGCTTATCACACTGAACCACATCACCCAAGGTATTATTTTCTGTATATAAAATGCCTGCGATACTTCCCGCAAATCCTTCCGTTTTCGCAAGTGCAAGCAGACCTTCCACATATTCACCCAGAATCTCTTCTGCAGTAAATCCATAGTTTTCCCACTGGGTTGCAGCCACCAGATTAATCAAAAACTCTCCTGTCTTTGCGGATTGGCGTACCACGAGATTTCGAAGGATTCCCTCATGGCGCATGCGGTGATAATATGGCACCTTCTTCTCGTCAAAAAAGTGCTGTGTAAATGCTACTATCCTGCTCCAATCTGCTCCGATAATCGCACATCCGTCGATATTTAATATGTCATAGAAGCTTCCCTTTTTGTGAAGTCCGAGTGCCATCGGTCCATCCTTGTACGCATCGCCAAAGGTAAACTCCATCTTGTTGCGGTACCCTTGCGTCACCGGGGAGGCCAGAATTCCTTCCCATGTGTAATCCTTGGAATTGCTCCCTTGGCCCAGCAGCACACGGTCCAAAAGCTTCTTTACCATGTTCTCCTTGAAGGTAAGCTGATTTCCGTAAGACATGGTTCGGTAGCTACAACCGCCACAATCTCCAAAATACGGACAAGCAGGTTCAACGTCCTCATACACTGCACGCTCGAGCACCTCAAGCACGCGTCCCTCTGCCATCTTGCTTTTCTTCTTTGTCACCATAAAGCGCACCTTCTGTCCCGGAAATGCACCCTTGATGGTCACCTTTCGATCTTCGAGCATGAAGCTTCCCTTATTCGGAAAGTCGTACTGTTCGATTGTTCCTTCTAAAATATCACCCTTTTTCACATGAACTCCTTAAATCGTATAAAACTCAAACTTCATCTTATCATTGTCATCGATTTCCAAAATGGCAAAGGTCTTCTCCCTGCCTTCCTGTCTTGGAAGACTCAAACTTCCCGGATTCAAAATCGTGACATCCTCTTCATTGATATCCAAAAATGGCTTATGCGTGTGACCGTACATCGCGATATCACAGCCGTTTTCCATCGCTGCATAGCGAAGGGCAGACAGATTGTAATTTACATCATAGCGATGTCCGTGAGTCGCAAATATCAGATGGGAACCGACATGAATCACATTTGTCGCAAGTAAGCGATTATCATAATCTGTGTTGCCGCGCACGATGTAACATGGAACGCCTGCTAAGCTTTCCAGCATGCGCGCATCTGAGCCGATATCTCCCAGGTGAATGACCTGATGAATCATTCCAATCTCCGTTTTCGTCTTCGTAATTGCTGCCTCGATATTCGCGCTGTTTCCGTGTGTATCACTCATCACCAATACACGCCACATAACATTCACCTCTTACAATACTTCTTTGATCATCTCAAGAGCTCTTCCACGGTGACTTACCTTGTTCTTCTCCTCCGGAGAAAGTTGCGCCGTTGTCTTGCCAAACTCCGGCACATAAAAAATCGGATCATAACCAAATCCATTTTCACCTGCCGGCTCATAAGCGATACGACCTTCGATGGTTCCACGTCTGCTTTCCACATGACCATCCGGAAATGCAGCCGCAATCGCACATACGAATCTGGCACTTCGTTTTTCATCCTCCACACCGTCTAAGATGTCAAGAATCTTCCGGTTCTTGATGGTATATGGAGTATCTTCCCCTTCCCATCTCGCAGAGTAGATACCCGGTGCTTTATCCATATAATCGACTTCCAATCCGCTGTCATCTGCAAGCACGATGCAATCCTTTGCCTCCGGAGTTTTCGAAATCGCCACTGCCTTAATCTGCGCATTTTCCTCAAAAGTCTTTCCGTCTTCTACCACATCGATATCGATGCCGGCCTGCTTCATCGACAAAATCTCATATCCGCAATCTGCAAGAATCATGCGAATCTCCTGCATCTTATGTTCATTTCCTGTTGCAAAAATTATCTTTTTCATGTTTATTCTCCTTTTTGATTCGTAAATGCCTTCAGACAGACATTACAATTTTCTGAAGTCTCTGCTCTATGCCACATCTCGCCATACAGACTGATGTATCCTTCCCCGTCTGTGATATCAAAATTCTTCGACCGCTCATCTGCATTGTACTCAATGGCGATTGGATGCACCGCATTCGGTGTGTGAATCTTTACCACTACCGCATATTTTTCCTGATTGGAAAGAGCTTCCGGTTCCGGAAGGTCCACCGTATAATATCCTGCATATTTCATGCTTCCGGAAGCAACCAGCTTCTTGTCATGCAGGGAATCCGGATTCTCAAAATCGTGCACCACATATACATCAAACTTTGTATCCTTGTCTGTCGCATAGAACGAAACTGCTGCCAATTCCTCGTTCGCGCCTGCCTGATATACATTTGCAAAATATGCATCTTCCTTACCAAAACCTAACTGGCCGACCCAGCCAAGCATATCGGTCTGATAGATGTTGTCATAATTGTCCTTTTCTCCAATCCGTGTGTAAACCACGGATTTGTTACAGATATTCGTATCATAGTAGGATACATAGAAATATCCGTCGTCACCAAATTCCGGTCCCCAGCTGTTCTTGCAGATAAAGGCACCATCCCCCGGTGGCTGTACCGTGAAACGCTCCTTTGGGAATGTATCGTCCCATCCGACTACCACGATATCATGGTTCGGTGTTTCCTCGCCATCATAGTAATATGCGTCATATTCACTGGAATAATACATCGAATAGCTGTCGACATATTCGAGCGCACAATAAATGGAAGTCTCAAGTGCACCATATCGGAATATCGCACTCTTGATAATCTCATCCTCACGTTCATTGAAAATGAGAGCCTCCTCCAAGTGCTTCACAGCAGTCAGGTTCGGATCGCTCATTCCATCGCCGTAGACATCATCCTTTTCATACACCGGTCCCTGCCATGCAGCCATATACGCAAGGCTCATCGTATGCTCTCCACCGCTGTTGATATCGAGAGAGTAGCTGTTGCACATCGACATATGGTCCACAGAAAAAACGCATGGTTCCTCCGGCATCAGGGTCGTCTCAAATGCGCCCAAAGATGCGAATGCCCAGCAGGTTCCATATCGTCCCTGATCGCGCACCGGTGTCACTCTGCCATAATCACGCATGTCATATTTTTCAGGAAGGGGATTGTCTTCATTTACAATTGCAAGATCCACCCACTTCTTGTCGAGATAATAATCTACCTGATATCCAAGCGCTTGCGCAATCCCATCAATTGGAATCATCAGCTTTTTGCCCTCCGATTCCTCATATACCACATCACCCAAGTCGACTTGTGCCTTTTGATTGATGAGCGCCGTATCGCTGTCAAGCTGCAAATCAATCTGCGAATTGCCCTTTACAAGGATGACCTTTCCATCCGGATATCGCTGCACACTGCAAAGCAACAGGCTCTTTAAAAAATCACCCTCCACCATAAGGTGCATGTTTTCCGTCACTGAAAAGTCAAATCCAAACTCATCCATGCTTCCGCCTCCGACAGTGATGAGCACATCGGATTCATTCATCCTGCCCCGGATTTTTTCACCAAAGGTCTCTCCACACTTTGCAAGGGATGCAGATTCGTCAATCGTCTTGACGGGATTACGTCCCAACAGATATGTAATTGTAACCAGTACCAAAATCAGTACCGGAAATACCCATAATTTTTTCATACGTTCCTATCGATTCTGTTTCGGTGGCTTTGGTCCCATAAACTGATAGAAATAGGACTTCAGCATACCGTTGTAAATTTTGCGGTTCTTGTCTGCTTTTCTTCCAATATATTTTTCTGCATCCTCATAAGAAGTAATCAGATACATCGACCAATCCGGCAGATTCGCAAAGCTCTCACCAATGGCTCTATAAAGCTCCGGAAGTGCCTGTTTTTCCTCCAAACGTTCTCCATACGGAGGGTTTGTGATGATAAATCCATAGTGCTTGGGATGACGAAGATCCTTCACATCCCTCGCCTGGAAATGAATGTAGTTTTCCACTCCCGCTGCCTTGGCATTTGCTATCGCGCATTTGACAATTTCCGGGTCCAAATCATATCCCTGAATATTCATCTCGACATCTCTTCGAATCACATCCTCTGCCTCATCAAAAGCCTCATACCAAACCTTTCTTGGCACGACCTTATCCCAGCAATCGGATGTAAATGTCCGGTTCATGCCCGGCGCGATATTGGCCCCAATCATCGCCGCTTCAATCGGGAAGGTTCCACTACCACAAAATGGATCAACCAATACACGATCCTTATTCCATGGTGTCAGCATCAAAAGTGCCGCTGCCAATGTCTCCGAAATCGGGGCTTTGCCAACAAGCTGTCGATATCCACGCTTATGCAACGATGTACCGGAGGTATCAAGCCCGATGGATACATGGTCCTTGAAGATAAATACACGAATCGGATATTCATCTCCATCCTCCTCAAAACGCTGCACACGGTATGTCTGCTTCATGCGCTCCACAATCGCTTTTTTCACGATAGACTGAATGGCGCTCGCTGAAAAAAGTGCACTCTTATTGCTGGTTGCCTTGGTTACCCAGAACTTCGCATTTCTCGGCAGATACTGCTCCCAGGCAATCGCCTTGGTTCCCTCAAACAACTCATCAAAATCAGTTGCCTCAAAGCTTCCCACGCTCAACAAAATACGCTCGGCGGTACGAATGAAGATATTGCCTCTGGCAATCGCATCCTCATCCCCACGAAACGTAACACGTCCATCCTCTACACAGACGATCTCATATCCCAAACTGATAATTTCTCTTTTTAGCACCGATTCCAATCCAAAATGACACGGTGCAATCAATTCATACATTCCCTGACTCATATACGTTCCTCATATACTTTGCACAGACACCGGATAGAACCTGCCTTACCGATGCCTGCGTTTATCATTATCTTTTTATTGTATCTATATCTTCATTATTAGTCAAACCTTTTCACGCATTTTGACCTTGTAAGTGGTCCCTTATATGCGGTGATTCCACCCACAGTATTGATCACGCGATACCCCATATTGCCAAGCATGGATGCAGCCATTGCACTCTTACCACCATTTTTGCAATATACCAAAATCACTTTTTCCTTAGGTAGCGAGACGCTTTCAGCCTGTATCTCCTCCAAAGGCAGATTCATTGCCATCGGAATATGTCCCTGTTCAAATTCCTCTTTTGTCCTCACATCAACGATGACTCCGCCGTAATTCATCGCTTCCTGTAGAATATTTCGGATATTGATATTGTGAAATCTCATGGTCCCGCCTCCTTTCCTACACCCTGCCGGATGGCAGGTGACTGGTGATCGATGTGTATACTATAAGATATGCAAATCTGCATTCATCGTGCCAATTTATACGCAAAAAGGACGTTTCTCATTCCCCTGCCTTTACAGCAGGAAAACCAAAAACGTCCCTCATTTTATTCTATCATATCATATAGACTTGCAAATCGATACCCCTTCGCCTTCAGATTTGCAATCACCTGTTCCAGCGCCCCAGCGTTTGATGATGAACAATTGTGCATCAAAACGATTGCCCCGCTGTGGTGATATTTTTCAAAATGGTCTATTACATAGTCTACGCCCGGTTGTTTGTTCACATCATAGTCCAGATATGCGATACTCCAAAATATATTTTTATATCCCAGGTCTTTCGTGAGCATCAAGGTGCGCGCACTGTATTCGCCACTTGGCGGACGGAAAAACGGATCCATGTAATATCCGGTTGCTTCCTTCATATAATCGGCGCAGCCCCTGACCTCCTTCAAGATTTCCTCATAGGACTTTTCCGGCATGCATATATGGTAGATGGTATGATTTCCGACGAGATGACCCTCTTTTTTCATACGTTTTACAATCTCAATATTGTCCCTGATATAAGTTTGTGTCAGAAAAAAACATGCCGGAACTTCCTGTTTTTTCAGAATATCCAACATCTTTTCTGTATAACCATTTTCATATCCGCAGTCAAAGGTCAGATAGATAACCTTATCCTCCGCAGCAGATGCTTTTTTATCCAGATAATACGCATCATAGTCCTCCAAATTCAGCGTATCGTCGCAACCACTGGGGCCATGATTGGGGTCGCGTTTCATCCACCAGGCAAGCTTTCGATTATCATATTGGTCATACGCCTCCTTGTTTCTAAGCCCACTTTCATCCAGGGGCTTTCCCGAACCAAAAATCCTCTGATACCCGTATCCTCCCACAAAGAAGATACCAAGAATCACAATACCAATTAAAATGTTTGCTACAAAGCGTTGTTTCATTGCGAGAAAAATTCTGCCAAAAAGCGATTTAATGTCTCATCATCAGCTGCCGCCTCTTTGTCTGCCTCCTCTGAAACCGGAGTTGTCTCCACAACCGTTTTTCCATCCCGCTGCTCCACGACCGTTTCCACCTTTTTTGCCGGTCGCATCTGCGTTTCATCCCTTGGTTTTGGCAGCCGCTCAAAATAGCCAATGATATTCGCTTTTAGGATTTCCACCTTATTATTTATTAACAATATATTATCCAGGGCGAGCAAACATGCACAGACAATGATACTGCTTGCCAAAAACAGTTCCATATTCGGGCTGCCTCTCCAGCTCGGATCGTAGTACAGGTAGGCAAAGGCGAGTCCCCCGCATACGATCATCGACAGCACGGTACCGCTTCTGCTCCAAAACTCCATCGGACGACTTAGGAACCGAAGCCCCCGCACAAAGCTTTCCGTATAGGCGACCTCATCTCCTCCGCACAGTCCAAAGCTATGTTTGTTTTCATATTGCTGACGCATCACGCGCAGCTTTCTTTTTTTGGTATCTCCCAATTCGTAAGAGGCACGCACCATTGCATTTATGTACGCATTTGCAAACAGCTTCAGTAAGACTCCCAGTACTCCGATACCCCAAAGTACATACAGACCAGTAGAAAGCTCCATGATTTTACCGAACATAAAAATCCCTCTTTCTTCACATATTTATTTGCTAGCGAGTGTCATTATAGAAAACGTGAAGTTCAAAAAGCAACCCCCATTCGCTCGTCTTTTTATGCGTCAAGGTGACAAAAAATATGGGTTTAAGCACCTGAATTTCTGTGGTATAATAACCATTAACTAAGTTTATTTCACTTTATGATAAAGGGGAGGATGATTGATATGACATACAAGACACAGGGAACCTGTTCCCAGATGATTCATTTTGATATTCGCGATGGCAAAGTTTACGATGTAAGCTTTGTAGGTGGTTGTAATGGTAACTTGAAGGGCATCGGCCAGCTTGTAGAAGGCATGAACGTAGAAGATGTAATCGCCAAGCTTGAGGGTACTACTTGCGGTTTCAAGCCAACCTCCTGCCCAGACCAGCTGGCAAAAGCGTTAAAGCAGGCACAACAGTAAAGGAGACTTCCTATATGAAGCGTATTATTTTAACTGGTGGCGGGACTGCCGGACATGTAACACCAAACATGGCATTGATTCCAACCCTCAAAGCCAGAGGATATGATATTCATTACATCGGGTCTTACGATGGCATGGAAAAGAAATTAATCGAAGAGATGGACATTCCATATCATGGCATTGCAACCGGAAAGCTGCGCCGCTACTTTGACTGGAAGAATTTTTCGGATCCATTTCGCGTTATCAAGGGCTTGTCTGAAGCCAAACATTTGATGAAGGAATTAAAACCGGATGTGGTATTTTCCAAGGGTGGATTTGTTTCCGTTCCTGTCGTACTTGCAGCAAGTGCATGTAAGGTTCCAAGCATCATCCATGAATCGGATATGACCCCTGGTCTTGCCAACAAAATCAGTATTCCGAAAGCATCCAAGGTGTGCTGTAATTTTCCGGAAACGCTCAAAACACTTCCGGAAGGAAAGGCAGTTGTAACCGGTACACCGATTCGAAAGGAGCTGTTTTCCGGCGATGCGGCAAGGGCTATGACCTTCTGTGGTTTTACCGAGGTGCGTCCAACCATGCTGATTATCGGTGGCAGTTCCGGAAGTGTTCGTGTCAACAGTGCCATTCGTGAATGTTTAGAAGAACTTACTGCACAGTTCAATATCATTCACCTATGTGGAAAAGGAAATCTCGACACTTCTTTACAGGGACACAAATACTATGTCCAGTTTGAATACATCAAGCAGGAGCTTGCGGACTTGTTCGCCCTTGCGGATGTCGTTGTATCCCGTGCAGGGGCCAATGCAATCTGCGAACTTTTAGCACTTCGAAAGCCAACGGTACTGATTCCGCTTTCTCTGGCTGCCAGTCGGGGAGATCAGATTTTGAATGCACAGTCTTTTGAGAAACAGGGATATTCCAAGCTTTTAAAAGAAGAAGATCTGTCAAAAGAAACATTGCTTGAAGCAGTTCAGACGGTTTATGACAACCGGGACAATTATATCAAGGCCATGGAGCTTTCCACAAAGAGTGATGCCATCACCATGATTTGTGATATGCTCGATGAGCTTGCAAATTCATAGGCACAAAAAAAGCTGTTACCATCTGTAACAGCTTTTTTAGAACAATTCTTTTTCCAGTTGTAAGATAAAATTATCTAACATCTGCATACGCTTTGCATATTCTGCACGTGCTGCATCGGTCTTACATCTGCGAATCTTTGGTTTGTTATTTCTATAGTAGCTCTTTATTCTGTAATATGCTTTCTTGTATGTCGGATCATCTTCACAAGCTGTTGCCATCGAATCCCACAAAACACTGACAGCTCCGACTTCGTCCAACAAATCTGCATCCATTACAATCTTGCATTCGAGTGAAAGCTCTGCATCGGAATCCTTATCCTCGTGAATCATGATAATCTCTCCAACCCGACGGATAATCTCCGGATCCACACCGATGCTGTCCATATATTCGACCGCAAGCTCTGCACCGACCTCTGAATGTGGTCTTACCTCATCCCATCCAATGTCATGCAACAATGCAGCAAGTACGATTACATCTAAATCGCCACCCAATTTGGATTGCAGCTTAATCGCCCAACGATACACACGCATAGTATGCTCATAACGACTGCGGAACGGATAATTTGGCGGACGACCATTTTCACTGGTCATCTTCTTCACATATTCAATTACCTGAGCGTAATTAATATTCATGTCCTTCGTGAGACTCCTGACTCTTTTGCATGATAGATTATTATATCATTTTCTGCATCAAAAATCTACCAAAAAATGTCTGAAATACTGTATATTAAAACCGTGCGGTTGGCGTTGTGAAGCATTCATAAACGTTACCTTGGCAGTTAACTCAGCCCAGGCGACCTTGCGGCGCACAGAAGGTTCTACTTAGTGCTGCTTCGTTCCCGACCTGACACGGTTCATAGATTCCTGTCGCGCAAGACCCAAACATCAACATCACTTACCAAGGGCAGCTTTACAAACCACTCCCCGAAACCAACCATCACCCCCTCTGTAGCGGATTGAGGGAATAGGGCACCGCTAACTCCCCGGCTGCACGGAAGGTTTATAACATATTTAGACAGTTACCAATTAAGTATATATAATTTATTATGTAAAGTCAAGATTCGTTCTCTGTTTGCTTGGTTTTTTTTGCTTTTCTAAGGTCTGCAAAAAAGGTAGAAAGCATGGCAGAACACTCCTCCTCCAGCACTCCGCGCTCCACCTTGACCTGGTGGTTAAATTCCTTCATATCCAAAAGATTGATAATCGAACCTGCACAGCCTGCTTTTTTGTTCATGCAGCCAATCACAACCTTTGGAATACGCGCCTGCACAATCGCACCTGCACACATCTGACACGGCTCCAAGGTCACATACATGGTACACTCCTCCAATCGCCAGTCACCGAGCACCTTCGATGCCTTTTTGATTGCCATAATCTCTGCATGCGCAAGAGTTGTCTTATCCATGTTCCTGCGATTGTATCCTCTTGCAATGATACGGTCCTCATAGACAATCACACAACCAATCGGAACATCTGCATTGGCCTGCGCTTTTTTTGCCTGACGAATCGCCTGTCTCATATATTGTTGTTCTTTTGTATCACCATTCATCTTATAATTATCTCTTTCTGTTTCTTGTCATATATACTATAATAGATGCAAATATATTAGCGAAAGGAGGTCATAGCCGTGGGACCACTCATCAAATATACCAAACGTCTTCTTCTTCGTGTGGAAGACAGCACACGTGCACAGGATGTACTCGATTTGTATTTGCGCAATCGCTATGCCTTCGAACTCTATGAGCCTACGCGTCCGGACGATTTTTATTCCCTTGCCTATCACGAAACCGCGATGCACCGGGAATACTTAGCCTATTCGCTGGGTCAATTTCTTCGCTATTATATCTATCTCAAAGACTACCCCGATAAAATCGTGGGTGCCATAAACTTCAATTTTTATCAAGGAACCGATGGTCCCTATGTAGAGCTTGGCTACAAGGTTGATACCGCGTATCAAAATGTCGGCATTGCCTATGAAGCCTGTGAAGCCGGTTTTGATGTCATCCGCGAACACTATGATATTCACCGTGTGGACGCACGCATTCACCCTGACAATGTTGCTTCTTTGTCGCTGGCACACAAACTTGGATTTGCGCCGGTATGCTATGAGCCACAAAGCGCCAACATCATGGGGCACTATGTAGACCTCGTTCGTCATTCCCGTATCATCTGATTCCTCTTACATATCTATAATCTGTGATACCCAATATCCAAAATTACCGGTCAACACTCTTGTACGCTTGACCGGTAGAAAGACATGAAATCCAAACAGATTCGCCAGATACCTTTCCTTATTCGTAAAAATTCCCGGGACTCCAAGCACATAACATTCCTGTTTATTCATCTTGACGCGTCCAAGCATGAGATATTGATACTTGTAATATCCATGCGATACAAAACTGTTCATCGACAGCTTCCAATATGCCATATCCAATCTTCCTATATCCTGCGGACCAATTTTCACCCCATCCAGAATCTGACTTCCTGCAAATACAGGCAGCTTCGGATATTGTGAAATCATCTCCTGACAGCTACAGGCCACCTGTGCCTGAGCCGCAAACCAATCATCCTCCTGATTTTCTTCTTCTATCTGTTCTTCTTTGTTTTGTTCATAATTTATCGTTGGAATATCCGGCTGTACCTGCTCGATATGAAACTCCTCTGCAGTCCAGATTCCGGCAAGTTCTTCTCCATCATCACACAGAAAATACAAGCCTTCGTATTCCGGAAAAGATGCAAGCTCTTCAAGCGGACGTTTCCACGGAAGCTCCACACTTTTTAGTAGCGTATCGCGCTCGCCTGCTGCAAAATCAATGGTTGTAAATTTCCTGGCCTGTCCATGCAACAGTAGATAAGCGGTTGCACAACAAGGATAGTCCTTGTACATCTTTAGACCCATCCGTATCCTTGCCACGTCCATCTCTTTGCCCGTAATCCTTTGTACCTTTACAAATCCGGCAATCTCACACCGCTTTTGTTCCCGATATCGGTAAATATACGAGACCCATCTTCTCTGCTGCATTCCACATGCCTCCCCACATTTTTTTACACGGCATCTGAAAATACAGACGTATATTCCTACATGTTTTCGAATTTTAATGCATTTCTATCCGATGTATTGTAACTAAGAAGTTCTAATTGTTCTGAATATACATGTTTCTACCGTACGCAATCATCTCCGATTCGCCATCCATGGCTCAGCGGAGATTTGTTTGAACGTCCTGTTCAAACATTGCTGATATCTTGCAGAACAATAAGAACTTCTAAGTTCCAAACATATGTCTATTCATGCATTAAAATTCAAAAACATGATATCATACATTTTCTGTGTTTCTCAAATGCACATATATTGGGATATAACAAATATCCCCCATTTATATGTGTATGAGACATGGATTTTTGTTATGTTAACTTTCGGTCGATGTTTTCTGACACAGTTCATCGGAAAGCTGTGCGAACTGTGCAAGGGTTAGGGCTTCGCCGCGTACGCTCTCGGACAGACCCATACGCGAGAGTGCCTGTACGACTTCTTCCTTGGTAAAGGAAAGCTCCGGACTGTTGTTGATTCCGTTTTGCAGGGTCTTTCTTCTTTGGTTAAAGGAAGCGCGAATCAAGCGGAACATTAAAGCTTCATCTACGACTGTTACCGGTGGTTTCTCGTAGCTACTTAAACGAATGACTGCGGAGCCGACATTTGGTCTTGGCATGAAACAGTTTGGTGGTACATTTGCCACGATGTAAGGCTCTGCGTAATATTGAACAGCCAGAGACAAGGCACCATAATCCTTGCTTCCCGGCCCTGCCTGCATACGCTGTGCCACCTCTTTTTGCACCATGACGGTAATCGAGCTTGCCGGAACATGGTTCTCAAACAGTCCCATGATAATCGGTGTCGTAATATAATATGGCAGATTCGCAACCACCTTGACCGGTTTTCCACCGGTCAGCTTTTCGATATCGACCTTCAGGATGTCTTCATTGATGACTGTGACATTGTCATACTCTGCCAATGTTTCATCCAAAATCGGAAGAAGGTTCCGGTCGATTTCTACCGCATATACCTTTCCTGCTGCCTCTGCCAAGTACTGTGTCATCGTTCCGATTCCCGGTCCGATTTCCAACACAGTATCTTCCTTGGTAATCTCCGCAGCACGGATGATTTTTTCAACCACATGCCCATCAATCAGAAAATTTTGTCCAAATCGCTTTTGAAATGCAAAGTTATATTTCTGTATAATTTCAATTGTAACCTTTGGATTACTCAGTTTTTCCATATTCTATCCCTTCTTCTTATACCTACAGTGCAAGCTTATATAATGCATGTGCATTTTTCCAGGTTGCTTCATAAACTGCTTCAACAGGCAGTTCCTTGAGTCTTGCAATCTCCTCTGCCACATAGGACAAATACACGGAGGAATTGCGCTGTCCCCGGTATGGAGATGGTGTGAGATATGGAGCATCTGTTTCAAGCACGATGTGTTCAAGTGGAATGTATCGGACTGCTTCCTTTAACTTCTTGGAATTCTTAAAGGTAACGACACCTCCGATTCCAAAATAAAATCCCATATCCAAAAAATCGCGCGCCATTTCCTTCGTATAAGAATAGCAGTGAATCACACCTCCGATTTTCTCTGCATGACATTCCCGCATCAAATCCGCCGTATCCTTTGCGGCATCCCGACTGTGGACCACGATTGGCAAGCGCAATTCTCTCGCAATTTCCATCTGACCTGCAAACCATTTTTTCTGCAAAACCTTGTCGGTGTCCTCATAATGATAGTCAAGTCCAATCTCCCCGATGGCAACGACCTTTTCATGTTCTTTCGCAAGCTGCTTTAACCGCTCCACGTTGCCATCTTCCTCCAGACACGAAACCATAGATGGGTAGACTCCAATTACGCCGTAAGCCTGCGGATACTTCTTTATCATCTCTATCGTCACCTGTGCAGATGGAATGTCGGTTGCTATATTTGCAAATTTGCAGACATTGTTGTCGGATAATTCCTCAAATACTGCCTCTCTGTCTGCATCATATGCAGCGTCATCATAATGTACATGTGTATCAAATATCTCAATCATAATTTATACTCCCAAATATCATATCCAGTTACTGTTCGCACTCTGGACGGATTCTTGTTTACAATTAACATTGTGTAATATATATATTTAGATTCTCAATACAAGAATAGACATATGTTTGAAACTTAGAAGTTCTTAATGTTCTGTTCAATAATCAGCAATGTTTGAACAGGACGTTCAAACAAGCTTCCACTGAGCCATGGATGGCGAATTGGAAGCGGTTGCGTAATAACTAAAAAATGTATATTCAGAACAATTAGAACTTCTTAGTTTCAATACATCGGATATGATTGTATTGAGAATCTAAATATTTAATTACACTGGTAAACTGTTACAATCCGGCCAGAGTGTGAACAGTAACTACATTGTAACCTCTGCCCCTCTCTTTCGCAATGCCTATCGCCCACTTTCGGAAAATATATATTGAAATGCATATTTAAATCATTTAAAATGGTTTCTATTCTGGGAAACACACCTTTTTGAGAGAAGACCGGATATTATTTCAAATTATGAACTTTATTTCACAACTTGAACATATTTTGAACACATTTAATTGTTAAAGTATGCATTGTAAGAGCTTTTCATATATTTGAATCCTCTCTCCCCTCAATCAGGTGGCGATGAATTACTTCCCGGTATTCATCGTCACCTTTTTCAATGAAAGGAGAACTATCATGGTAAATGAATTCTACAAGGACATGACAGGAAAGGGTTCTGTCATTCGCCAGTTTTTTATGTATGGAAGACAAAAGGCAGCTGAGATTGGTCGCGAGAATGTCTATGATTTTTCAATTGGCAATCCATCCGTACCGACGCCACAGGCTTTTACGGACCGTATGATTGAATTGCTTCAAACCGAAGATCCTGTTTCTTTGCACGGATACAGCCCATCTCTGGGTCTTGATTCAAGCAGACAGGCAGTTGCAGATTCTTTGAATCGCCGCTTCGATATGAACTACAAGGCATCGCATGTCTTTATGACAAGTGCGGCAGCTTCTGCACTTGCACATGCCCTCCGGTGCGTGACAAAGGAAGGCGATGAGGTGATTACTTTCGCACCTTATTTTCCGGAGTATGTACCTTATGTCGAAGGTACCGGTGCAAAGCTTACCGTTGTACCTGCAGATATCGAAAGCTTCCAGATTAACTTTAAGGAGTTCGAGAAGGCATTAAACCCAAATGTTCATGCCATCCTTATCAACTCGCCAAATAATCCATCCGGTATTGTATACTCTACACCAACCATCGAAAAGCTTGCGAACATCCTTCGTGAAAAGCAGGTGGAATATGGTCATGACATCTATTTGATTTCCGATGAACCATATCGTGAGATTGTATTTGCCGGAGTGGATGCACCGTTTATTTCGAAGTTCTACGAGAATTCCATCTGCTGCTATTCCTTCAGTAAATCCGTTTCCCTTCCGGGTGAACGTATCGGATATATGGCTGTGAATCCGGCTTGCAAGGATGCAGAGCTCTTAGTTCTGATGGCCGGACAGATTTCCCGTTTTATCGGACATAACTGCCCACCATCCATCATACAGATGGCCATGGAATCCATCCTTGATCAGACCAGTGATCTGAGTATCTATGAAAACAACAAAAACATTCTCTACAAGGAGCTTACACGTATCGGTTTCCATGTGGTAGAACCGGGCGGAACCTTCTATATGTTCCCTCGTTCTCTCACAGAAGATGCAAACGAAATGTGCTGGCGTGCAGCCAAGGAATTGAATCTGATTTTGGTTCCCGGCGACAGCTTCTTATGTCCGGGGCACTTCCGTATCTCCTACTGTGTTACAACTGACATGGTGGAGCGTTCGATTCCACTGTTTGAACAGCTTTATAGCATGTACAACTAATCCATGAGAGCTACTTGGCGGCTTGCCTTGTAGCTCTTGTTTTTTGCGTGTTTTTTTAGTATAATATTTCGTAGCGTTTTGATTTAGGAGGAAAAATTAGAAATGGCACAAATTACTGGCGCCGAAAAGAAACACACAAAATATGCAGGCATCCTGTTACATCCGACCTCTTTTCCCGGACCTTACGGAATTGGAGAACTTGGTACATATGCCTACAAATTTATTGATTTTTTAGTAAATTCCGGACTGAATACCTGGCAGGTTCTTCCGCTGGGACATACCGGATTTGGGGATTCCCCATATCAACCGTTCTCTGCATTTGCAGGGCAACCCCTCATCATCAGTTTAGACCATCTCAAGGAGTGGAGACTTCTAAAGGATTCTGATTTTGAAGATATGCCGGTTTGGAACCCGGAACAAATCAGTTATGGTGAATTGATTGAGTTTAAAACCAAATTGTTAAAGCTTGCTTATGAACGTTTTTGTGATGACACTGTAAACGATGAGATTCATTCCAACCCCGTCATCTTTGAAGACTTTACAGGCTTTAGCATCTTGAATGCACATTGGATTGATGACTATGCGCTCTTTATGGCAGGTAAGGATTACCACAATGGTCTTCCTTGGTATATGTGGGAGGATTCCCTCAAAAAGCCTACAAAAAAGCAGAAGGAAAGCTGGTTCAAAAAGCTTTCTCATGAAGTTGGATACTATCGTTTCTTACAGTTTATGTTCTACTATGAGTGGGCAAGACTTCGCGAGTATGCAAACAGCAAGGGCATATCTATTGTGGGCGATATCCCAATCTTTATGGCTTGGGACAGCGTGGATGTCTGGGCAAACCAGAATCTGTTCCAGCTGGATTCCAAGGGATATCCGACTGCTGTAGCCGGTGTACCACCGGATTATTTCTCAGCAACCGGTCAACTTTGGGGTAACCCGTTATATAACTGGGAGAAACACACCGAAACCGGTTACGCATGGTGGATTGAACGTATCCGTCATCAGCTTACCATGTTTGATTTTCTTCGTATCGACCACTTCCGTGGTTTTGACAAGTATTGGTCTATCCCATATGGAGAAGAGACTGCCATCAACGGAAAGTGGGTTCAGGCACCGGGCGTCAACTTCTTTACACAGTTAGAAGCAACACTGGGATATCATATGCCAATCATTGCAGAGGATCTCGGTGAGATTGACGAATCCGTTGTAGAGCTTCGTGACAAGTTTGGATTGCCGGGTATGAAGATTTTGCAGTTTGCATTTGAAAATCCGGAAGAAAATAATTTCCTTCCACATAATTTCGTGCGAAACTGCGTATGTTATACAGGTACACATGACAACAACACCACACTTGGATGGTACAGCAATGCTTACGAGGCATCCAGAGACAAGCTTCGTCGTTACTATTCCACAGATGGAAATGACATCTGCTGGATTTTGATTCGTGCCTGCTTCGGCTCCGTTGCAAACATGGCAATCGTTCCAATGCAGGATGTTCTTTCTTTGGATTCCTGGGCAAGAATGAACACACCGGGTGTTGCAGAGGGAAACTGGGCTTGGCGTTATAAGCAGGAAGCACTAACTCCACAGCTTGAAGCTCGTTTATTTGAAACATGTAAAATGTATGGAAGATAGGGTGATACAATGAAAACAATTGAGGTTGGTATTATTTTGATGGTGGCACTGTTTTTCTGTCTGCCTTACCATCTGTATCTTGTCAATCTGTCAAAGAAGCATCCGGAAAAAGCATGGACCAAAGCAAGAAAATTTGTTTCCGGTTTCTTTCGCACAGAACTTAAGATTTCCGGCTGTAAGGTAAAGATTATCGGTGCAGAGAATATTCCAAAAGACGGACCTGCTCTCTTTGTCGGAAACCACCGTAGCTACTTTGATATTCTGGTCTATCATGAAGCCATCGGAAAACCGGTTGGCTTTTTGGCAAAGAAGGAAATGCAAAAAATTCCTCTTTTGCCTTTATATATGAAGGACATCGGATGTTTGTTTTTGGATCGTAATGATATCAAGCAGGGACTTGAGATCATCAAACAGGGTACGGAATATATGAAGCAGGGACATTCCATGATTGTATTTCCGGAAGGCACCAGAAATCAGACAGAAACCCTTTATCCATTCCGTGAGGGTGGTTACAAGATTGCTGAAAAATCCAAATCTCCGATTGTTCCGGTCGCAGTATCCGGTACCAATTTGATGTTAGAATCCGATCCTAAAAAGCGGATTCACAGTCATGAGGTCGTGATTGAATTTGGAGAACCGATTTACCCAACTGAGTTATCACCAAAGGAACGGAAAGAAAAATATGCGCAATTTCCTGCCATGATTCAGGCGATGCGCGATTCACACAACATTAAGGATTATTAAAAGGAGGAGTACACACTATGCCATGGTGGGGAATTTTGCTTATCATAATCGCAGTAGCATTGATTCTTTTATTGGTGCTATACATAGTCGGCGATAAGCTTCAGAAAAAACAAAATGCACAACGCGAACAGATGGTAGAGGCTGCACAGCCGATGACCATGCTGATTATAGACAAAAAGATGCTTCCGATGAAGGATGCCAATCTACCAAAAGTTGTAATGGAACAGACACCAAAGCGTTACCAGAAAGCAAAGCTTCCAATCGTTAAGGTAAAGGTTGGACCACAGATTATGAACATGATTTGTGATGATGCCATCTTTGATGAGCTTCCTACAAAGGGAGAAGTAAAAGCGATGGTAAGTGGTATCTACATCATCAGCGTAAAGAGTGTTCGTGGAAAGAAACCGGCTGTTGCAGAAGAAACCGGTAAGAAGAAAAAAGGCAATTGGCGTACTCGTATGAGAAAGCGTCAGGTCGAATTGCAGAAGCAGTTAAATGACGAAATGCTTGAAAAAGCAAAGAACAAGAACAAAGACAAAAATAAGAAGCAAAAGTCAGAAGCAGAAATTCAAAAAGACAAAGAAAGAGCAAAGAAGATTAAAGATGGAATCAAGTAAGAATACCTTAAATTTCAAATTGATTTTAGGTTTGTTTTTACCACTGATTATCGCAGTGCTCATTCAGTACATAGTTGCCTGGACAGACATGCTGATTTTGTTTGTGGGACATATGAATTCCACACAGGCACTTGGTCCGGGAGAAACCATTGGATCCGTAATGACCGAAAGCTACAATCAGCCTATGAATCTTGCATATATGACACTTGCACAGCATTTGTTATATCTTTTGGTATTCGGGATTTGGTATAGAAATCTCTACAAGAAGCACACAGAAGACAAAAGGAGTATCCCAAAAAGGATATTCCTTTTGTGTGCGTTTATGGGCTACGTCGCACAGTGTATGGTCGATGGAATCTTAACCTATGCGCGACCGATATTTCCAAAAGCTTTTGCCCAATATGATGAACTACTGTCAAAGGTCAGCGGTGCAAACCAGTCAACCGTTATGCTAATCGCAGTCATCGTGATTGCACCAATCGGTGAAGAATTACTGTTTCGTGGTCTGATTTTAGACAAGGCAAAACAATTGCTGCCAATCCCGATGGCGATTGTTTTACAGGCTGCGTTATTCGGCATCTATCATGGAATTGCGGTACAGGTTGTCTATGCATTCCTTTTAGGACTCGTGCTCGGAATCCTTGCACATCGCACCGGCAATCTGCTTGTTGCCGTGGCATTTCATTTTGCAGTCAATGCAAGTTTGCTGCTTGTGCCTTCTTCGTGGTTTTCCACTTCCCTTGGATGCGCAATTACAACCATTTTTGCAACGCTTTTATTTATCGGATTGTTTCTTTTCATATATAAAACATCTGTTACAAAAAAAGAAATATAGACATAAAAAAAACAGGTCACCCTGTTTTTTTTATGTCTATAAACTACTGCATCGCTGCGACTCGAAGCTGCATCTGCATCTCCATCGGATTTCCATCTCCCATATCGAAACTATATAGAAGCTGCAATAAAATCTCAAAGCGTTTCTCCACCTGGCCTTTTTGATAATCCACACCCTTACTGCTATGAGAAAAAGTCTTTGTGTTTAACGTCATCGGGATACTTCCATAAGGGGTATGATACCTCGTGTGATGCTTACAACCTTCTTCGTACATCAAATCGGAAGCAATCTCTCCCTGCTTTTGTACACGCAGGCTATTCGGACGAATCCACAAGGTCGAACGTGTCTTTTTCTCTCCACCGCCTATTGCTTCTACATACATCACCTTCACTGCTTCATGCTCTTGGTCCACATCCATCATCGCAATTTCTTTGACCTTAGTTATCTCGCCATCCGGCCGCTTTGTTTCAAATTCCAGCACAACCTTCATTATGGTCTCTCCACTGCCATCTCAATCAAAGTGTCAACCAGTTTTTCAATGCTATATCCTTCTGCGCCCCACAGCATTGGATACATACTGATAGAGGTAAATCCCGGCAAAGTATTAATTTCATTGAACACCACTTCATTTGTCTCATTCTCAAGGAAGAAATCTACACGAGACAATCCAAATCCATCAAGTGCACGGAAGATTCTTCTGGCTGCAGTCTGAATCTCCCGGGTCTTTCCCTCTGGTAACTCCGGATTGATCACAGTCTTTGACTCTGCGTTATTATACTTCGCATCGTAATCATAAAACTCTGCTGCCGCAAGGATTTCTCCCACACCGGAGGCCTGAATCTGATCATCATATCCAAGTACGGCGCACTCAATTTCACGTCCTACGATAGTTTCCTCTACCAAAATCTTGAAATCGTGCTTTGCTGCTTCCTGTAATCCTGCAATCAATTCTTCTCTATTTTCTGCCTTGGACACTCCCTTGGAGCTTCCCGCCTTGGATGGCTTGACAAATACCGGATAGGAAAGTGCCGCTTCAATGCGTTCTACCACGCGATCCATATCCTTTAGCTGTCTGGCAAATACCGGTTCGTACACAGCCTGACGAATATCCAATGTATCGACAATCAATTTTGTAAAGAACTTATCCATAGATGCTGCAGATGCAAATACGCCACATCCAACGTACGGAATATCCGCCATCTCAAACAGTCCCTGAATGGTTCCATCTTCTCCATACATACCATGTAAAACAGGGAAAATCACATCGATGGATTCGGTGCGAACTCCCTCTGTGGATGTAATTACCAACCCTGCTTTTGTATCAGGTGAAATCACCGCCTGGACATCACTGTCTTTCCAGCTTCCATCTTCAATTGCTGCGATATCCTTCGCAAGCTTCCACTGTCCATCCTTTGTAATTCCGACTAAAAATACATTGTACTTTTCTGTATCGATTGCTTTTGCGATTGTAACTACAGATACACAGGATACCTCATGCTCCGAAGAACGACCTCCGTAAATCACTGCAAGATTCTTTTTCACGACTTTCTTTGCCTCCTTCAAGCTACATCAAATAGACGCTATTTGATGTATTATCTCACGAGTCAAAGCTTGCCGTCAACCAATAAATCCCAAAGTTTACATCGTATTTTGACAGTATCCTTCTTTGTATCCCGTTTTACAAACAGCTTCTCATATTCCTCTTCACTCACAATGTGAGAAAGCTTTTTCCCATCTTCCTCACTGACCACCGCTGCACTGTCTGCTGTATAACAAAGCATAGGATACAGCATGCACCAGAAGTTTTCTCCTCTTGCAGCTCCAATATCTATACGCAAAGCCTGATAGCTTCCTGCAGGAATCACAAGCTCTCCATACTCTCGAATCGGAAAATCTTCCCTTGTGATATAAGCGCGAACATCGTAATCATATCCTGCTTCATAAACCACTTCCCTTGCGAGATTACGGATTTCATCGATATGCTGCGTGAGAAAATAGATTGCTTCCTGTGAGCTTTCTACATTTTGCAAATCTCCCGCAAATGCCTCCAGGATTGCATCCCTGACTTGATATTTTAATGCAAGATCCTTTGTCGCATTACTGTTGGCACGAACATGAAACCGCACCACTACATCCTCCAAGTTGGTAACTGCATCCTCATATTCCGTAAAATCTTCGGATTCCTGTGGGGCAAATACTGTCTGTGTCTGACCCTTTATGGCATGCATTGCATTGGTAATTACAATGCCTCCGCATACACCTAACAAAATACCTAATACAACACCTCTAATTATCTTTGCTGTCACAGCTTACTCCTCCTTTTTGCTCTTCCATTAATCTCATTGTTCCCTTCCGTAAGCTGCTTTAATCATCTCCCTTAATACAAATTCTTTGCCGTCTATACAAATGGGAATGGACTTGGGTACCTGTGGCATTTGACTGATTTCAAGTAAGAGGTTGTCGCGGTCCTGATATGGAAGGTCACACTTGATTGACTCTATATGTCCCAAATCAAGCTGTCTTCCTTTGGCTGCATATTCTTCAATAGCCTGTTGCAGATTCTCTGCAACGATACTGTATTGCATTGTTGAAAGCCCCTCGTTTTGGTACTGCTCGAGCTCGGGAATTTCAAAAACATATTGCATCTCTTTTCCATATCGTTCCACGTCCAGACATATCACATAATCCCTTTGCTCAAGGGCTGTTGCGTTTGCCGGATTGTCCTGCTGCTCTCTTGACAAAAACTGTGTATCAAACTGATTTTCTCTGCCGGATATACAATATCCCGATATCAAAATAGTGATAATTAACAAGATGAACAACGTATTTCCCAACCACTGTTTCCCTGTTTTTTTTGTCAGAACCAGAATGAATGGCAGTGCTATCGATACACCAAAATCTATCAAAAACATCGCATTCATCATAAGATTTGCGAATTCGGAATTTTGCATTCCAATTAGTAATGCACCCAGGATTACAAAAATAAGGATGGAAATAAAAAGCCGACTATGTTTGCTCACTGTCCCTTTCATTGCCTGCAGATAATTACCACTTTGCTGGGCAAATCCGCTCACCACGGCAAAGACACCGATCATCCAAAATGCCATAATGGGATAGTCCATCCGTCCTAAGATGCGTCCCGGTGCTGCAGCAGCTTCCATCACATTAAAACCGGCTGTTGCATCACTGGCTGCCCAATGCACGCCCAAAATGCCGATGATATACAAATAAGAAAAGCAAATGGCAATGATCAGCCACACATAAAATCTCAAAACGACTGGGCGTTCTTCCTTTTTGATGCAAGGCTGCGTATAAAGCTGCAATTCCAACGGCGAAAGGGCAAGCATTACCGCATATCCTGCCCTCAAGATATCGGCTGGCTGTTTGTCCGAAAGAATCGCAGTTCCAACGGCGCTAAGATCCAGATTACATATAGAAAGAATCACCACCAGCAAAAGAGGAAACAACATCCACCAAAATAAAAATTCCAACAATCTCGCTCTCGCCTGCATACCTTTTCCGGCTGCATATAAGCTAACCGCTAAAAACGCTGCCATGACCCACCACACGGAACTTCCCCGAAGTAGATATCTCTCTACAATCTGCGCAAAGAATGAAACGATTAGTACAATCCGAAACAGATAACGAAGACTATACAAAAGCTTCCATACGATTTGAAATCGCCCGGTCTGGTTCACAATCGCGCGAATATACCCTTCCTGAAATTGCTTTGCAATCACCCATAAATAAAGGCCATAAATACCTACCAGTATCATCCCCAAAAATAGTGCATAGATATGAAAGCTCCCTGCCATTTGAATCGTGATATACGGCAAAATCATCATGCTGATGGCACAGCACTCCATAAAGCTCATGCGAAACCATTGACGCCTTGTAATCTTTTTTTCACTCATTTCATATCACCTTCCTTATTTCTATCTCGAAGGCGGATATCCTGCTTTCTCGCTGCAAATATCGGTCGATGAAACATATGTCTAAGTGGCGCACGAATAACAAAATCCTGATACTCCTGCAACCTTGATTCTTCTTTATTTACAACCGGAAGCAGATACGGCACACCGAAGCTTTCGAGTGCAGATAAATGAATGGCTACAATCAAAAGTGCCAAAAACCAGCCATACAATCCAAACCATGCAGAAGGAAAAATGACGAAAAATTTTAGTAATCGAAAGGTAGAAGCAAACTCCTCATTTGGAAGCGCAAAGCTGGCAATCGCGGTAAGCGCTACCACAATGACAACCATGGTGCTCACGATTCCCGCCTCCACCGCTGACTGTCCTACAATCAAACCGCCAACTACTCCAATCGTATTTCCGAGTGGTCCCGGAAGGCGGATTCCCGCCTCGCGCAAAAGCTCGAATAACACCTCCATCAAAAGCACTTCCACCACAACCGGAAAGGTCACCATACTTCTGGCACTGACGATTGCGTACAAAAGCTTCGTTGGAAGGACTTCACTGTGGAACATGGTAAGCGCAATGTAAAGTCCCGGAAGTGCAATGGCAATAAAGGCTGCCAGGTAACGAAGTACCCGTGAAAAGCTTCCGACTGCAAATCGATTATAGTAATCATCCGATGCCTGCAGAAGCATATTAAAGTTGCAGGGTGCCAAAATCACCTCCGGCGAGTTATCAAATACAACTGCGACTCTTCCCTCTGTAATCGCAGATGCTACCTTGTCAGGTCTTGTCGTTGCCTGAAAGACCGGAAACGGGGAGTACCAGTTTTCCATCAAATGCTGTGCCATTCCACTGTCAAAGACGGCATCGACTTCATAACGCTTAAGGTCTTTTCTCACGCGATCCACAAGCTCCGGCTTTGCAATATCCGGAAGATATACCAATGCATAATCCGTCCTTGACCGTTGCCCCATGGTATGCTGTTCCACCCTAAGCTTTGCATCTCGAATCCTTCTTCGAATCAATGCTGTACTTTGACGAAAGCCTTCATTAAAACTGTCTCTCGGACCACGCATACCTGCTTCGGTATCATTTTCTGAGATGCTACGCAAAGGAAGCTGCTTGGAAGAGACAATCATTGTCTTATCATATCCATCCACAAAGATGGCTGTATCGCCTCGAAGCACATTATAAATCGTCTTATCAAACGAGGTTTCCTCCTTGATATCCGCCGTCTGAATCTCCCGTTCAAACATGGAAGTAAAGACATCTTCCTCACGATTTCCCCGCCACTCATAGCTCAGTGGCTTTATAATTGTTTCCTCTATCATGGCGTGGTCTGTCAATCCGTCCACATAAAGAAAGTGCAAAAAAACAGGGCCGCTCTCACGCTCAACCACAATGCTTTTTTGCACAATATCTCCGCAATTCTCAAAAAGAATATCCAATATATGTTTGTTTTTCTCAAGGCTCTTACTAAGCTTGACTTTCAGACAGTTTTTGTCATCATACAGCTTTGAAACGTTCATCTTTTTTTCCTCACATTCTACACGGCATTTTCTTCTCATGTAGTATGTGAGTTTTTTCGCAATCTATGTATATTAGGATTCACTTAACACATTTCGAATGACAATCTGTTCCTGATTATAAATATGCTCTTCCATGATTTTCTGGGCAGTCTCCGCATCCCCCTTCAAAATTGCCATCGTAATCTGGTCATGCTCACGAATCAGATTATCATGATAGGAAAAATCCTTTACATATTCCACGCGGTAGCGATAGACCTGTTCTCTTAAGTTATGTGCGATATTGATCAAACGCTGATTTTTTGATGCCTGATAAATGGTATTATGAAAATGCTCATCTCCCTCTACAATCGCAGGAACCAGTTTGGAATTAATCGCCTCGCGGAATGATACGCAAGCCTGTTTCAACGCTTCCTTTCCCTCTTCATCAATTCTCTCACAGGCGAGCTTTACGGAAAGTGATTCAATCGCCATACGCACCTCCAATGCATCACGAAGATCTCCAACTGTAATTTTGGCAACCTCCGCACCACGACGCGGAATCATCACAACCAATCCTTCCAGCTCCAGCATACGAATCGCCTCTCGTACCGGCGTACGACTGACACCAAGCTTCTTTGCAAGTGTAACCTCCATCAGACGTTCACCCGGCTGAAATTCACCCTGGATAATCGCTTTTCTAAGTGTATGAAAAACCACCTCGCGAAGTGGCAGGTATTCATCCAGATTCCAATCCAACTTCATCTCATTTCCTCCTTGTAAAATATATCAAAACCGAATGTGCATCTACTCTGAAACCGGCATTACCACATATGCCTCACAACCCTCAAACGCAGATAACACTGCGTCCTTTGCATTCTTTGCAACCGCCTCGTCTGTATAAATACCGAATATGGTTGGTCCACTTCCACTCATGATTGCATTGCAGGCTCCATGTTCTTTCATGACATCCTTGATTTTCTCAAGCATTGGATAAAGCTCTACTGTCACGGTTTCAAGCACATTTTCCATATAGGACGCAATCTCACATATATCACCTTTTTTCAGTGCCTGTTCCATTCCCGCAACATCCGGATGTTTTGTCAGGGAATTTGCATGCAGGTTCTCATATACCATCTTTGTACTGACACGAATCGGTGGTTTTACAACCAGAACATAACAATCCGGCAACCCCGGAAGTGGTGTTAGGATTTCGCCAATTCCCTCTGAACGTGCAGTCTTCGCCAAGATACAATATGGCACATCCGCACCCAGAGTCACACCATGCTTTTGCAGGGTTTCCTTTGACAAGTGCAAGTCAAACAATTCATTCATTGCATGGAAGGTAGCTGCACAATCCGTGCTTCCGCCCGCCATCCCTGCCTCTACAGGAATTTGCTTCTTCAAATCCACATGAAGCCTTCCTGTCAGATGATATGTATCAAACATCAGCTTTGCAGCCTTATATATCAGATTTCTCTCATCACATGGCACAAAATCCTTGTCACAGGATATCGTAATCTCTACATCCGCACTGTCTTGCAATTCAAACGTAAGCACATCATACAAATCCAGATTCTGCATAATCATGCACACATCGTGATATCCGTCTTCTCTTCTACGAAGCACATCCAGAGCAAGATTTACCTTTGCATATGCCTTTCTTGTTATACATTTCATAATCATCCTCCAACCATCCAAACTACGGGACTGATTGCGCAATCAGTCCCATATTTTCTCGTATACTGTATACAATATAATATTTTAAAAAAATATTTGCAAGAGGGGTTAACCATAATTTGTTTCTTCCGATATATATAATGAAAGTTGAAACTTTTAGAACGAGAACCAGCTTCTAAGTCGTTTTGTTGGCGGTGTCAATCAAAACCCTTAGAAGCTTTTTCTTTTCTCTGATACAAATGAAATTATGACTTTACGATTAGCAACCGGTCACCTTCTTTAACCGTATCGCTTTCCAGATGATTCATGGATTTTATCATCTGCGTTGTTGTGTAATATTTCTTTGCAATGCTCCAGATACTATCCTCAGCCTTGACGACATATCCTACGATTCCCGGCATGGCAGCCTTTTCTTTTTCGTCGATTGGAAGGACCTCAAGCTCCGTGATTACCTGCTCTTCTCCCTTTTCAAATACAGACATATTGAGATTGATTTGTGCCTTAATCTCCATTTCTTCACTGTTCACAAGTGTTGCCTGCAATTGGTCTAAACATGGTAAAATCCGGACGGAATCCTCTTTACAAAGTGGGATAGTCTGCACAGAATAATCAAAAGGAATCTCAAGCTCCACACAACTCATCGGATCTTCGCCTGTTGCAATATAGAGCACGTTGCAGGTGACAACACCGGTTACCTGAACATCCTTTTCACCGATTACGATGTCATCTACATCCACATCGCCGTAGACATGACAGATTTGCAACAGCTTCACCTTATCTCCTCCAATCTGCTTTCTGGCACTCACCTTCGCCTTTGCAGCATTTCGGATTTTGAGATTTTCATAATCCATGATTTCATACTTCGGAACTATTCTGGCATTTGGAGAATAGACATCTTCCAGCAAATCATACTTGCAATCCTCATACAATCGGATGTTCATATCCACATTGTACTCACATCCAAGCATGCGTGATTCCCCATCGCCATCTTCCCGAATGACAACATCGCCTTTTCCTAACATGTAATCCACATCGACAATCATATCTTCCCTTGCGCCCATACAGTCAAATTCGCGATAGATGGAGCGCACCGAAAAGATAGACTGAACCGGCAGATGCTCTTGTTCTCCCCGATAGAGAATAAAGATTTCCATCTCGCCGCGAATCAACAATTTATTATCTCCTGCCTTTGTCTCCATGTTTCGAAGCGCAATACTCCTCCAGAGCACCTCGTGAATATTCGGCTTATTTTGTGGAATTTCAAGCTCCTCTCGAAGCTTTAGCACATCCCGTTTTGCCACCATGACCTGACTGGCACAAACTGTCTTCTTACGACATTCCATTCCCTCTGCATTTTCCAGTTCCTTTGCTCCCTGCACCTGCATTTCTTCGTAAATATGTACATGATTTCCAATCAGGCCCCGCACCTCAAGCTTGCGGGAATTGATGAGATTGATGGACAAATCCTCCAATTGACAATGACATTCCACCTGACTACCCGAATTGATACCATCCAGATTGACATTGTCTTCAAATGGAATCTCTCCGTGGTATTCACACAGACTCGGAATCTGTCCGCCACTTCGATACAGTACACAGAACGATACCATACCAATAATCCTTACCCGTCCTTCTTCCGCAAACATTTCCTCCGCGGTCACAATACCGGATTTTGCGATAATTTTCTCCATATCGCCTTTTGTTTCCGGCAGATTAAAATCATCATCTACCGTCATCTGTGAATACTTTGATTGTGTCAAAACGCTTGTATTGATATCTTGTTTACAAAGCTCCATGTTTCCCTCCATGCGCTACACCAATTTACAGTATCTTCTGTTCTATGTGTATGCGGAAGTTCACAAAGTTATTCCATTTATTCATAGATAATCGGCAAATCTATTTTGTCGAGCTTTAACACAATATATGGATACATCGACGCATCACCTTTTGTCTGCGCATCCGTATCCGTTGCCTCTACTGCATGCAGATTCGTTTTTATATATATCGCACGATCCGTCTGGTACAGCTCTTCGACAACCACACTGAGATTGGTGCGGTCATGTGCTCCATATCCAACTGCGATATACGTATGTTCCTGATTCTGATAGCTGACCGTAAATGGTTCAATCTTCTTTTCTTCGATAATCTGCATCAATTCATCCGGAAGCTGCGTTCTCGCGCACACCGTAAAGGCGAGGTCCTTTCTCATGTCCTCCGGCTTTTTCCCACATCCTGATGTACATGCAAGCAGCATCAACAAAAGTAATACGTATTTAGATGATTGTTTCACGAACGATTCCCTCTTAAATCATAAAATAGTTATTAGATTCTATGCGAAAAATGTATGAGGAAGAACCTACAGAATTTACGAAAGTATTGATAAATGAACGAAAGACATCTATAATATTCACGAAACCAAACAAGATAAATCATAAATGTATAAATAGATATCAAAGGAGACACCATGATAAAGAAACTCAATCGAAATGACCCTTGCTGGTGTGGCAGTGGGAGAAAATATAAAGTCTGTCACGAAGCATTTGACGCCAAACTGGCAAAATATCGCCGCGAAGGACACATCGTCCCTTCCCCTTCCATCCTCAAGAATGCAGAGCAGATTGCCATGATTAAAGAAAGTGCAAAAATCAACATCGCTGTTCTGGATGAGATTGAAAAAACCATCCATGAAGGCATGAGCACGGCTGCCATCGATAAACTGGTATATGAAATGACGACTGATTTGGGCGGAATTCCTGCACCTTTGAACTATGAGGGATTCCCGTACAGTGTCTGCACTTCCTTGAATGACCAGGTATGTCACGGATTCCCATCTGAGGATGTCATTTTACAATCCGGAGATATCTTAAATGTAGACTGTTCCACGATACGAGATGGATATTTTTCTGATTCTTCCCGTATGTTCTGTATCGGAGAAGTTGCACCTGAAACCAAACGTCTTGTGGATGTTGCAAAGGAATGCATGATGAAAGGTCTGGAGGAAGTAAAGCCTTGGGGCTTCTTGGGTGACATGGGACAGGCGGTTCATGACCACGCCTATGCCAACGGCTACAGTGTCGTACGCGAAATCGGCGGTCATGGTGTGGGTCTTGCCTTCCACGAGGATCCGTGGGTCAGCTACAACTCCAAACGTGGCACCGAGATGTTGATGGTTCCGGGATTCATGTTCACCATCGAGCCGATGGTAAACATGGGAAAACCGGATATCTACATAGATGAAGCCAACGACTGGGAAGTCTATACCGAAGATGGTCTTCCTTCTGCACAGTGGGAGATTCAGGTATTGGTTACGGAAGACGGATATGAGATTATATCTTATTAAATTTTTCCAACAATCTTACAAGTTTGTTACAGATACGATGCAGCTTTGATGCATACGCTTATTATATTGAGTTCAAAAGAGTAACAGGTTTAAAGACCTACACATTCTACTTAGGGGGAATATCTCAGATGACAACACTCAATATCCAGATAAATGCATTGGAGCATAATATCGATATCATAAAAAAGCTGACACCGAATTCCAAAATCATAGCTGTTTTAAAAGGAAATGCCTACGGTCTCGGACTATGTAAGTTTTCATCCTTCTTATATGCTCATGGCATCCGGCATTTTGCTGTGACCGAATTATCCGATGCCGTTATGCTTCGCAAAAATGGTATTGAAGGGGATATCTTACTTATGACACCTGTTTATAACGCGAAAGATATCACAACCGCCATCAAACATGATATCACACTTTCCATCACAAGCAGAGAATGTGGACTTGCCATCGAAGCCACCGCCGCATACCGAAACCACTTTTCCGTCCATGCTCATATTTGTATTGATACAGGTTTTGGAAGATATGGGTTTCAGTGTGACAAAATCACACAGATTGCGGAAATCGCTGAAATGGTTCATTCCTTATCTCACGTACAGATTACAGGTATCTTTTCACATTTTTACGCCGCAACATGCCGCAATGACCGCTACGTCAAAAATCAGTTTCAACAATTTTGTCTTGTTTGTGACACTCTAAAGGAAGCCGGAATCTCAACCGGCATACGACATATTTCATCCTCTTCATCCATGCTTCGTTTTCCGGACATGAATCTGGATGCAGTCCGTATCGGTTCTGCATTTCTCGGTCGACTCGCTGTGCCGGATAATTATGATTTTCAGACCGTATGCCATCTATCCGCATGCGTGGATGATATCTACGATTTGCCTGCAGGACATAATATCGGATATGGTAATAATTGTCGTTTGGCAAAACCTTGCACCACTGCCGTTGTCTCAGCCGGCTACTACCACGGGCTCGGCTTAGAACGGGAAACAATGCAGAAAAAAAATCCCATCTCTCCACTTCATATTGCACGTCTTGTAAAACGGGCATGCAAGAAAAAGCTTCCACCTGCCATATTTGAAGGTCACTCCCTCCCGATTCTCGGACAGATTAACATGAATTCCGTCATTGTGGATGCCTCAGACTGTCCTCTGTCTGTGGGGGATTTTGTATCATTTCCCATTAACCCGCTTTTCGTAAACAGCACAATTCCCAGAGTCTATACATAAAACTTCGTTGAAACACGCATCTTTTTAGGCAGGACATTCGAAGAAACATTTAATACACTTGACATAGCCGTACGACTATAAGTATAATAATTTTATTATATGTGTTCGTACGGCTATATTTTTGCAAATAATTCAAATTATGTACGTACGGCTATACGATATGGATTTGTTTGTCAGAAACCATGCTTAACAGGGAGAAATATATGAAGATAACAAGTGCTGAGGATTTCGGAAAAGCAATAAAAAAACAGAGAAAACAAAGAGGATATACACAGAGCTATTTGGCTGAAGTAAGTGGATTTAGCACGAGTTTTATCTCGGATCTGGAAAATGGAAAAGTGACGGCAGAACTAGGCAAAGCTTTATTTCTGGCTAATCTTTTGGGGCTTGATGTGCATATGAACGAGAGGGTGTAGGATATGAGAGAACTGCAGGTTTATATCGAATGGAAAGGAAACTGGCAATTAGCCGGTATTATAAAAGGGGAAAATCATGAGGATGCAGGATTTTGCTATGCAGACGAATATTTGAGCATCGCAGATATCAGACCGATTTCGATTCAGTTACCACTTCAAAAAGAACCTTTTCGTCCGGAACAGACAAGATGCTTTTTTGAAGGCTTGCTCCCGGAGGGTTTTTCAAGAAAAGCGGTTGCAAACTGGATGAAAGCGGATGAAAATGATTATTTGACGATACTCGAAAAGCTCGGACAAGAATGTTTGGGAGCCATTTGCATACAAAGCAAAGAAACAAATTTGCGCGAAGCAACCTATGAACCTTTATCAGACGAACAGGTTTATGCTCTTGCTTCCGAGGGTGCAACAAAATCAACCGAGGTGTTAATGGATACTCATTTATCACTCACCGGTGCGTCCGGAAAAGCCGGATTGTACTATGACAGCGCACATCAAAAATGGTATCTCCCAAGGGGAAGTGCTACAAGTACCCATATCGTAAAACAAAGTCACATACGACTTGGAAGAATTGTATTAAATGAGCAATTATGCATGCTCACAGCTAAAAAGATGGGAATTGATGTGCCGGATAGTTTTATTATCAATCTTGGAGAAGCACGGGAACAGGATGTGCTTTATGCAACTGCCCGCTACGATCGGGATATGAGCTCGCAAATTTATATTGATAATCTACAATGCCCGTATCGATTACATCAGGAGGATTTTTCGCAGGCGCTTGGAATTCCTTCTGCCGAAAAATATGAGACAAAATATGGCTCTTATTTGAAGCGAATGTTTAAACTTTTGAATGACTTTTCCTCGAACCCGGTCGAGGATCGAATCAAATTATGGAATCGGATTGTGTTCAATTATCTGATTGGAAATACAGATTGTCATGTGAAGAATTTTTCTTTATTGTACAGTTCTGATTTAAAGAGTATCCGTCTGGCTCCGGCATACGATATTGTATGTACAAGAATGTATGGAACAACCAATGAGATGTCCTTTTATATAGGCGGTGAGTTGGATATTACAAACATGAACCGGGATACCTTTGTCCACGCAGCAAATGAAGTAGGACTGGGGCAACGGCTTGCCATGAAGAATTATGACCGCTTATCAGAACAACTTGAAGGCTGTATCGACGAAGCTGCGGATGAACTGTTTCATATGGGATTTCAGGATGCGATTTCGGTAAGAGATGCAATCAAGAAAGCTATATTTTAAAAAATAGTCGAATAAAAAACCTCAGCCACTTTATCTTCCAGATTCTGCATGGCATGATCTTTTTGCATGGCATATGCGAGCTGCTCCTGTCTTGCCTGGTCATTCTCGTCCGCAAAATCAATATCCGCAATCGCGTAATACGCATCCATCAAACCGCTTGTACAACATGTTTGTGCACCTTCACCTATACATCCGGCAAAGGCGATAACATTTTTCCCATGTTTTTTCGCAAGTGCCGCTACCCCCGCAGGTGCTTTTCCCATAATGGTCTGCGCATCCAATCTTCCCTCTCCGGTAATGACATAATCCGAGTCTGCAATTGTCTGCTCGATCTGAAGCTCCCGCAATATCACATCCACGCCACGTTCTAATTTTGCATGTAAAAACATCAAAAATGCATATCCAAGTCCGCCTGCTGCTCCGGCACCCTGACTGTTTCGGTCAGCTTGGTTTTCCCTGTGTAACGGCCCCTCATCACAGCCTGCAATATGCTCCACCAAATCCGCATAATGCTGCATACTTCGCTCCATCCGCTTTATCATGGATGCATCCGCTCCCTTTTGTGGTGCAAACACAGCACTGCATCCCTGCTCCTTAAGCAGAGGATTTTTCACATCACACATAACACGAAATGTACAACCGGAAATCTCCGGCATGACATCCTCAAAATAAATATCCGAAATTTTCTCTAATCCGGCAGCCCCAAATGGTACATCCTCTCCACTATCATCCACAAATCGATAGCCCAGTGCCTGCAGCATCCCGATTCCGCCATCATTGGTTGCACTGCCACCGATGCCCACGATGAACTGCCGGCATCCCTGATTGACAGCGTCCCGAATCATCTCACCCACACCATAGGTCGTCGTATACATCGGATTTCTCTTTTCCGCCGGAACAAGTGCAAGCCCTGCGGCAGATGCCATTTCAATGACCGCTGTCATACCACATTTACTATCATATGTAATATACGTTGCATCGACAGGCGTTCCAAGCGGACCGGTCACGCGTATTTCACGCTGTTTCCGGTTTTCTTTTCCGTATGCCAGGGCATCCACGCTTCCTTCTCCGCCATCCGCAATCGGAAACACGCAGACCTGCGCGTCCTTTATAACGCGCAAAATTCCCGCTTTTGCAGCAGCTCCGGCCTCCATGGAGCTCATACTTCCTTTAAATGAATCGATTGCAACGGTCACTTTCATGGCAATTTTACCTTTCTTTGTATGTGTTACGCAATTCCGTCGATTTCTTCCTTACAGCGTTTTCCGTCAGCAAGAAGCTGTTTCAGAGTATCCGCGTCATCTCTTTCCATCGCTGTCTTATACTCCTGCAAAGCACCGATAAAGTAATCAAGCTCCTGAATCAGATGCTTTTTGTTCTCCATAAAAAGTTCCGTCCACATCGTTTCATTTAACCATGCAACACGGGTGAGATCCTTGTAGCTGCCTGCAGAAAAGCCATCATGATTTTTCGCGGTTGGGCTTTTCACATATGCGTTACTCACAACATGGGCCATCTGTGATGTAAATGCAATCATCGCGTCATGGCGGTCCGGATCACATACCGTAAACTTACCAAAATGAATCGGCGACAGCATCTTCTTTGCACGTGCAATCGTTGCCTCGTCGTCAAGATCCTCCGGGACCAATACCATGGATGCTCCATTGTACATAGTCTTGGTGCTGTACGCATATCCCGAATAATGCCGACCCGCCATCGGATGTCCACCTACAAATGTAAATCCATACTCCCGTGCAATCGGGAAACATTCTCTACAAATATCCTCCTTCGTTCCACAGGCATCTATCACCATAGCCGATTTCTGAATATATGGTGCCATTTCTTTCAGATAATCAATACACAGCTTCGGATATAGACAAAGCAAAATCAAATCGCACTCTTTGATATTGTCCTTCGTCAATTCACCATCAATGCTCTTATCTGTGTATGCCGCCTCAATCACCTGTTTGCTTCGATTATATGCGAGTACGCGATGCTCCTCATGTTCACTATATGCTTTCGCAAAGGATCCGCCAATCAGACCAAGACCCACAATTCCGATTACCATTGTATTTCCTCCAACTCCCGGCATGCTCTGCCTTTTTCTTCACTCATTTTATCACTTTAGTACAGTAAAATGAATACTCGAAAATATTTTTTTGAATAAACTTCTTTTTTTACGTCAAGACTTTCATCAACCAGTGAATCCTATTTCATTTGATTCATTTTGAGAGGAGAATAATCATGGATACAAAAAAGAAACTTACCATACTCGTACTTATCTGGGCTGCTGTATTGGTCCAACTTGTGATTACAAAAGGGATTAATCGCGAACAGCAAATGATTGTTTCCGTTATGAGCGAAGAGTCATCCGGAATTACAGACGCAGAAGTAAAGGTCTATGCCCTGTATGGAAATGAACCTTTATCAGAAAACTCGAGAACGAAAATTGTCACACAGATTGCAAAAAAACTTGGTGTCACATCCGACTATGACATCCGTCAGTTAAAAACCAGCCACCAGGAAAATACCACCTTAGAAAAATTCGGAGCCAATGCAGATACAACCATTCGTCTGCTCTCCACCTCTAGCGTTGATGCCAGCGGTCAGACGATTCACGAGCAGTATCTTATGACACAGCTTACATTTAAAAACCAGTCTTCCCAGGCTATCTATGATTACAAAACAAAAATTGAACAAATCTATAAAGACCTTGGTATGGAAACAAGCACCAATCTCTATCTTTGTTCGCAGGAAAAAGGCCGCATGAGCGAGGACGAAATCGAATCAGCTACCAACGATTTTCTCTCACGCATGCATGCACGCATTGTAAAAGAGATGGATTTTGAAAACACCCATTGCCTGTACGGCTATACAGACACCATCTCCGAATATGTCTACCAAAATGATGAAAAGGTCAATGTCAATATCGCTTTTTCGTATGACGAAGAGGAAGATATCACATATATTCACCGGGCAATTCCCTTTATTGACCGATCATTCTAATAAGCAAAACGCCGGCTTTCATACAGTCCGGCGTTTTCCATATATCTCTATCCCATTTTCATCTGCTCAAATATCCTATTCTCATCATAATCCGGCGCAAACCTCTGGGCGATTTCACAGATTTTCTCTACCTGTGATGGCTCTTCCTCCAACTCATCAGCAATCGTGCGGGCATCCTTTCCTTTTATCAGTTTCCTGCAAATAAGTGAAATGAGCTTGCGTAACTCACCTTCGAGTCTTCCCTCAAGCCTTCCTTCTTCTTTCATATCCTCAAACGCTTTACACAAATCGGTTTCCCCCTTTCCTTCCTGTCCGCTTTGAATCTCATTGATGTCTTTCAGCTGCAGCGAACAAACCTCATTCAACAGCCAGACACTTTCATTTGCCATTGCACGAAACTCCTTATGCCGGTGTATGTAATCCTCCAATTTATCCCGGTCCGTGGAATATTTGATAAATCCCAGTACAACTCCCAGATCTGACTGCATCTTTTCCAATCGATGTTGCATAGGTAGTCCCCCTCGAAATGCTTGTGGCACTTTTCATCGAATTTCCATCCGTTATCATTTCATATGCTTCTTCTGCCTGAACATTTTTGGTACTTATTATACTGACACAAAATAATAACAATAAACCTTTTATAATTTTTTTATTATAGCTTTATCTCTCCTTTCAAGAAACCACCAACTATTTATAGAAACCTACGACTGATACCGTTTCATCACAATCCAATTCTGTTAACTCTGTGTTGTTGCTCAAATCCGAACTGCTAAGTTTATTATTTCGGCAACTCAAACTCCGAAGACTTATGTTCTTTGTTATATCCAAGTCTGTAATATTATTTTGCTCACAACTTAAGTCCCATAATTCTGTATTATTACTCACATCCAAACTGCTAAGTTTATTATTTCCGCAACTCAAACTCCAAAGACGTATGTTCTTTGTTATATCCAAGCCTGCAATATTATTTTGCTCACAACTTAAGTCCCATAATTCTGTATTATTACTCACATCCAAGCTACCCAATTCATTATTCGAACAATCTAACCGTTGTAATTTTGTATTATTACTCACATCCAATCTACTCAACTGATTATTATCACAATATAATTCAGTTAACTCTGTATTCTGGCTTACATCTAAACTGCTCAGTTGATTTTCACCACAGTACAAACCTACCAATGACGTGCACCCACTCGCATCCAAACTGCCCAGTTGATTTTTTCTACAGTTCAATTCAAACAATGCCGTATTTCCACTCACATCCAAACTGCTCAGTTGATTTTCACCACAGTACAAACCTACCAATGACGAACACTCACTCACATCCAAACTGCCCAGTCGATTTTCAACACAATACAAATCAATCAATGACGTGGTCCCACTCACATCCAAACTACTTAGTTGATTACTCATACAATTCAACACAATCAAAGACGTATTCCCACTCACATCCAAACCGCTCAGTCGATTACGACTACAATCAAAATCAGTCAAAGCCGAGTTCCTACTTACATCCAAACTGCTCAGTTGATTATCATAACAACACAACTTAATCAATGCCACATTCCTACTCACATCCAAACTACTCAATTGATTACCATAACACCACAACTTAGTCAATGCTGTATTCCCACTCACATCCAAACTGCTCAAATTATTATATCCACAA
>JBJENA010000062.1:0-38443 GCA_051879955.1 Wujia sp. | reverse complement strand
TGCGGATACGACAGAAGCTCTTTCTTATATCTCAAAGGATGAGGCTGCGATTGCGATGCTGCCACAGCCATTTGCTACAGCAGCGATGGGACAGGTAGAAGGTTTGAAACCGGTTTTGGATCTCAACGATGCCTGGGATGAAAATGGAAGTATCATCACAGGAGTTGTAGTTGCAAGGACACAGTTTGTCGAGGAACATCCGGATGTGATTGAGACATTTCTTGCGGAATATGAGGCGTCAATCGCCTTTACCAATGAACAGGCGGAGGAGGCTGCTCAGCTGGTAGAACACTATGGCATTGTACCAAAGGCACAGCTGGCACAGGCAGCGATTCCAAAGTGCCATATCACATTTATGAAGGGTGCGCAGATGAAGGAACAGGTAGCTGCATATCTGCAGATTTTATTTGATGAGAATCCTGCTTCTGTTGGTGGTGCCCTTCCGGAGGACAATTTTTATTACGGAAAATAATATATGAAACACAAGAATCGGATGCAAAAAGTGGGTGCTGTTTTATTGGCACTCACTTTTTGGGAATTAGCGGCTGTTTTGATCGACCAGAGGATTTTGCTGGTAACACCGGTTGCAGTGGCAAAACGGCTTTGTACAATTTGGATGGTTCCGGGATTTTTCAAAAATCTGGGCAACACCTGCATGCATATCGTAGGTGGCTATTTGCTGGGAGTGTGCATTGGCACATGCCTGGCTTTTTTTGCTGCGAAATCAAAATGGGTGGAAAACCTTTTTTGGCCATGGATGGTGAGCATACGAAGTGTTCCGGTTGCGGCATTTGTGGTAATTGCATTGATTTGGCTCTCATCGACCTATCTGCCGGTGTTGATTTGTGCTTTGGTTGTGATTCCGGTCATATATCAAAATGTTCTGACCGGACTTCGGCAGACGGATGTGCAATTACTAGAGATGGCACAGGTGTATAACCTGTCAAAAAGGATTCAATTTCGGTGTGTGACTTTGCCATGTGTACAACCATATTTTCTGTCTGGAGCGCGAGTATGTGCGGGGATGGCATGGAAGGCAGGGGTCGCTGCAGAAATTATTGCGATTCCACTTCACAGTGTAGGGAAACAGATGCATACGGCTAAGATGTATCTGGATACCGATGACCTGCTTGCATGGACGATATTGGTAGTGGTTTGCAGCGTAGTGTTTGAGCGTCTGTGCTTGTGGGTGTTGAAACTGTTGATGCAGCGCTTGACACATCCGTCGCATTCTTCTATGCAAAAACACAGAAGAAAGCAGCCGTGTGTAAAGGAAGATACAGATTATATTGCACTGTTGCATCAAGTGTCGAAAGTATATGGCGAACAAGTGGTGTTGGAAGGTTTTGACATGAAAATACCATATGGAAGTTGTCTGGCACTGATGGGTAAATCCGGCAGTGGAAAGACAACCGTGATGCGGATATTACTTGGGTTGGAACAGGCGAATCAGGGACAGGTGATGAATCAGTCAGAATCTGTCTCAGTGGTATTTCAGGAGCACCGTCTCCTGCCGCATATGACCGGAATAGAAAATATCCTTTTGGTGATGGACCATGCAGATGCGGATGCATCAGAGTATGTGGAACAACAGGCAGCCTGTATCGGATTATCCGCGGATGATTTACAAAAACCGATTGTACAGCTGAGTGGGGGTATGAAGCAGAGGATTGCCATTCTGCGCGCAGTATGTGCAAGACCGGAACTTCTATGCTTAGATGAACCCTTTGTGCAGTTAGATGAAACGACACGCATGGCAGTGATGGAGTACGTAAAGAGTAAGAGCAAGGATTGTGCAGTGTTACTCATTACACACAAAGAAGAGGAAGCTCGTTTCTTTACAGAGGTCGTAATTGAGAAAAAGTATCACTAGGGAATCTTGAGTCGAAAAGTGTGCCATGATAGAATACAGAAGGCAAAAAAGAGAAGAAACAAAACACAAACGAGGTGTGAGATGTTAGAACTAAAATCAGTTGGATATACAGCGGAAGACGGAATGGAGATTCTCAAGGATATCAATCTTACGATTGATGGAGGATTCGTTGCGATTACCGGTCCGAACGGAAGTGGAAAATCAACACTGGCGAAGGTGATAGCGGGAATCTATCAGCCAACGAGTGGAACCATTTTGCTGGATGGACAAGATATTACACATGCGACGATTACAGAGCGCGCAAATGCAGGAATCAGCTTTGCGTTTCAACAGCCGGTGCGCTTCAAGGGACTTCGGGTGCGCGATTTGATGCAGCTTGCAGGTAGCCAGAATCTTTCTTATCAGGATTGTTGTAAATTCTTAGAAGAGGTAGGGCTCGATGCAGGTGAATATATGAATCGCGAATTAAATGACAAGCTTTCCGGAGGAGAGTTGAAACGTATTGAGATTGCGATGATTCGTGCCAGAGGTACAAAGCTTTCTTTGTTTGATGAACCGGAAGCAGGCATTGACCTTTGGAGCTTCCAGAATCTGATTCGGGTTTTTGAAGATATGAATCAACGCAACAATGGAAGCATATTGATTATTAGTCACCAGGAACGCATTTTAAATATTGCCGACCAGCTGGTACTGATTGAAAATGGACAAGTGGCAAAGGTTGGAACCAAGGATGAAATACTTCCACAGCTACTCAAAAAAGCAGACGGAAAACAATAGGAAATGGAGGCGCAGAACATGGACGCAATTGAAAAGAATTTATTACATGAAATTGCTGATTTGGATGCACTTCCGGTTGGCGCATACAATATTCGTGCAAATGGAAAAGCAAGCAGTCGCAATACAACATCCAATATCGATATTGTGACAAAGGAAGACAAACCGGGTATCGATATTATCATTAAACCCGGCACAAAAAATGAGAGTGTGCATATTCCGGTGATTATCAGTCAGACGGGACTAAAGGATTTGGTATACAATGATTTTTATATTGGTGAAGATGCAGATGTGACAATTATCGCAGGCTGTGGAATTCACAACTGTGGAGAAGAAAACTCTCTGCATGACGGCATTCACACCTTCTATCTTGAAAAAAATGCCAAGCTACGATATGTCGAAAAGCATTACGGAGAGGGCGAAGGGCGCGGAAAGAAATTGATGAATCCAACGACGGTGGTACACCTTGCAGAGGGGGCCAGCATGGAGATGGAGACGACCCAGATTGCGGGTATTGACGATACAGTTCGAAAGACCAGTGGGCAGATGGCAGCAGGTGCCAAGTTAGTCGTGCGCGAGAAGATACTGACAACGGGAGAACAAAAGGCAGTCACTGATTTTGTTATGGATTTAAATGGTGAGGGCAGTTCCGTAGACGTGGTGTCACGAAGTGTGGCAAAGGAAAAAAGCTATCAGGAATTTTCCAGCTGCATCAACGGCAATACTGCATGTGCGGGCCATAGCGAATGCGATGCAATCATCATGGATGATGCAAAGGTTGTGGCATCTCCGAGTCTTGCAGCCAACCATGTGGATGCAGCACTCATTCATGAAGCTGCCATCGGAAAAATTGCCGGTGAACAGCTTGTGAAGTTAATGACATTGGGGCTCACACAGGAACAGGCAGAGGAACAGATTATTAATGGCTTTTTGAAATAATAATGAAAAAAGAGGTACAAGTTTCCGTGTACCTCTTTTTCTTTTTTCAGTTATATAGTATAATGTTCTTTAACTATGAAAAGAATGTTGCGGTGGGAGTTCGCAACAAAAAAATATAACAGGCAAAGGAGAATCGTATGAAGATTAATTATGTAGGCAACCAAGGTGATTTTACAGTGGAGAATCCGGAGCTTTTAAGTTATTTGTATTTTCCAATTGCAAATGAAGCTGGTGTTATGAGCAGTGTGGCACCTGATTTGGCAGGCGACAACAAGATGAGTCAAAATTCATTTTTGATGAGTCCGGTAAGCTGTGATAACCTGCACAATGACAAGTCCTCCAGAAATGTCTGGGTAAAGCTGGATGGAAAAAACTTGTGGTCGCTGACGGGACGTAGTGCAGCGCAACAGGCGCAGATGTTTACGGAAGAAAAGGAACCAACCTTGTTAGAGGCGGGATTCATGCATCATAAGATTACACGTGAATCCGCAGTGTATGGAGTCAAAGCAAGTCTTAGCAGTGTGGCACCTTCCAGTGGAGAAACCCTTGAGCTTTTGAAGGTGGAAATTACCAATACATCTGAAATTCCGCAGAAGATGCAGGTGGTGGCAGCGATTCCATTGTATGCACGTTCTGCAGATAATATCCGTGATCACCGTCACGTAACTGCATTGTTGCATCGTATTACAACAAATGAGACCGGTGTGATTGTAAATCCGACCATGACATTTGATGAGAGAGGTCATAAGCAAAATACGATTCAGTATGGTGTGTTCGGGGCAAATGCAACTGAGACTCCGATTGGATATTATCCAATTATTGAGGACTTTATCGGTGAAGGTGGTAATTTGGAAAATCCACGCGCTCTATATGAAAATCCACTTAAGCCTTACGCAAAGGGAGAAGGGATTGATGGATATGAGGCACTTGGCGGATTGGTATTTGAAGAAAAGACAGTAGAGCCCGGAGAGACGATTTCCTATGTTGTTGCTATGGGTTATGGCAGCAGTGCACAGGAGTTGACTGAGAAGGCCAATAAGTTCCTCAGCGTAGAAGCCTTTGACCGTGCATGGGAAGAGACTGTTTCTTACTGGAAGGAAAAAGTAAATGTGTCATATCACACAGGTTCCCAGGATTTTGATCAGTGGATGAAATGGGTAAGCTTCCAGCCAATGCTTCGTCGTATTTATGGATGCTCCTTCCTTCCACATCATGATTATGGAAAGGGTGGTCGTGGATGGCGTGACCTTTGGCAGGATTGTCTGGCACTTTTGATTATGAATCCATCCGGTGTCAGACAGATGTTGATTGATAACTTTGGCGGTGTTCGTATGGATGGAACCAATGCAACCATCATCGGAAGCGGACAGGGCGAATTCATCGCAGATAGAAACGGAATTGCGCGTGTATGGATGGATCACGGTGTATGGCCATTCCTTACAACAGAGCTTTATATCAACCATACAGGAGACCTTGATATCCTGATGGAAGAAAATACTTACTTCAAGGATCTCTTGATTTGCAGAGGCGAGCAAAAGGATACAGATTGGGAGAGTACACAGGGAGAAAAGCAGAAGGATGCAGCCGGTAATGTATATTCCGGAACGTTGTTAGAGCATCTGTTGATTCAGAATCTTGCTTCTTTCTATGACGTTGGAGAGCACAACGAAATCAAGCTTCGTGGTGCAGACTGGAACGATGCGCTCGATATGGCAAATGCAAATGGAGAGAGTGTGGCATTTACAACCATGTACGCAGATAACCTTGCGCACATTTCACTTCTTCTTGAGAAGTTTGCAGAGCGTGGAGTGAAGACAATCAAGATTGCAAAAGAGATGGAGATGTTGCTTGCAACAGGCAAGGAATTGTATGACAGTGTTTCAGCAAAGAGAGATCTTTTGATGAAATATTGTGAGACCTGTCGTCATACATTAAGTGGGCAGAAGGTGGAAGTTGAGATTACAGCACTTGCAGCAAATCTCAAGGAAAAGGCAGATTGGATGCGTGAACATATTCGTCAGACAGAGTGGGTAACTACTTCTGCAGGTGATGGATTCTTTAATGGATACTATGACAATTCTAAGCAGGCTGTAGAAGGGGAAGTGAATGGTCAGGTTCGCATGATGCTTACTTCTCAGGTGTTCTCCATCATGTCTAAGACAGCGACAGATGAGCAGGTAGCCCGGATTGTGAAATCAGCAGATAAATATCTCTATGATCCTTGCGTTGGCGGTTATCGTTTGAATACAAACTTCCATGAAGTAAAGATGGATCTGGGTCGTATGTTTGGATTTGCTTATGGACATAAGGAAAATGGTGCGGTATTCTGCCACATGGCAACCATGTTTGGAAACGCATTGTATACACGTGGATTTGCGAAAGAGGCATACAAGGTGTTTTCTACTTTATTTGAGCATTGTAACGATGTGGAAAAGAGCCGTATATATCCGGGTGTTCCGGAGTATGTGGATGCAAAGGGACGCGGTGTATACCATTATCTGACTGGCGCAGCAAGCTGGCTGTTGGTAACGGTTATTACACAGATGTTTGGTGTACGTGGTAATCTTGGCGATTTAGAGTTTGCACCACAGCTTCTTCCGGAACAGTTTGATGAGAAGGGACAGGCTGGCCTTTCCATGATGTTTGCCGGAAAGTCTTTGAAGATTGTGATGACAAACGAAGCTCGCAAGGCACCAGGCGAATATCAGGTTCACAAGATTGCATTAGATGGAAAAGAGTATGCAGCAGGGATGATTGCGCGTGCAGATATCGAAGCACTTTCGGATCAAGTAGAACATACTGTTGAAGTGACATTGGCATAAAGGAGTATATATGGCAAAAGGAATTGAGATTATTGATTTTCAGCCGGAAGGGTATAAGCCACTTGTTGACTATGAAACATGGAGGGTGGCAGTATTAAGATTTTGTGATGACCTTTTGATTGAAAATGTAAAAACCATGCAGAAGCATTTGTATACGGATGAGGTGTTTGTGTTGCTTGAGGGAAGCTGTACCCTGTTTCTGGCAGGCGAAGGAGATACTCCGGGAACCATCGAGGCGGTACAGATGGAAAAGCACAAAATCTATAACATAAAAAAAGGTGTATGGCACAACCATATCATGGACGAGCAGGGAGAGGTTTTGATTGTCGAAAATCAGAATACCTGCGATGATAATTCTCCGATTCTCCAGTTGACGCAGGAACAGCTTGCAGAACTTGGAAATTTGGTGAAGGAATAAACAGAAAGGAAAGAAGAAATGTTTGATAAGAAGAATCGTTTTGTAATTGAAAACTATAACAAGCAATCCTGCTTCGCAAGCTTTTTACCCGGAATCAGCGGTATTCATGGTACTCCTCTTTGGAATTTCTATGTAAATCGAGGACAGGCAATTTGTAGCTTCGGTTCAGAAAATAAGGATCATTCCATCATGGAATTTTATCCGGCCCATCAGTCTTATCAATTGACAAAGACTTATGGATTCCGTACCTTCCTGAAGGTGGATGGTACCTTCTATGAACCATTTGTGGATGATGATATGCCACACAAGATGTACATTGGTACCAATGAGGTGGAGATTGAAGAAGTAAATAAGAAATTAGGAATTCAGGTAAATGTGTTGTATTACACATTGCCAAATGAGCGTTTGTGTGGGTTGGTTCGTAACGTCACGATTAAGAATCTTTCCGCAACACCAAAGGATATTGAAGTCCTTGACGGTATGCCGGCATTGCTGCCATATGGTATTGTGCTCGATGACATGAAAAATCAGGCACAGACAACAAAGGCGTGGATGCAGGTAGAGGATGTAGAACGCAAGTTACCATACTATCGTGTGCGTATTGCACTGGCAGATGCTGCTGAAGTATCTGAGGTTGAGGCAGGAAACTTCATGGTTTCGTTTGATACAGAAGGAAATAAGCTTTCCATCATTGCGGATCCGGAACTGATCTTTGATTACGATACAAGTTATAAAAAACCTGTTCGTTTCCTTGATACAGAGGTTATGGCGCTTTCAAAGGAACATCAGCTTTGTGCAAATCAGGTGGCTTGTGGGTTTAGCTGCATGCATGAGAGTGTGAGTGATACATTGGAGCTTCACTCAATCATTGGTCAGGCAGGTACCAAGGAAGTGTTCCACGATTATGCATCGGGCGAATTTGATGCAACATATTTTGATACAAAGCATGCACAAAACGATGAAATCGTAAAAGAAATCAGCAATAATATCGATACAAAGACAGCAAGTACGTTGTTTGATGAATATTGCAAACAGACATATATTGATAATGTATTAAGAGGTGGCTATCCGGTATTGTTACCAGGCAATCATGTGTTCTACGTATATTCTAGAAAACATGGTGATGTAGAACGTGATTACAACTTCTTCTCTATGCTTCCGGAGTATTATTCTCAGGGAAATGGTAACTTCCGTGATGTAAACCAGAACCGCCGTTGTGATATTTATTTCTCTAAGTTTGTAGGAGATTACAATATCAAGTTGTTCTACAATCTGTTGCAGCTGGATGGATACAATCCACTTCAGGTAAAGCAGATTACGTATACATTAAAAGCAGATAAGAAGGAAGAAGTAATCAAGCTTATCGCAGATAAAAAGGATGTTATGGAGAAGTTCTTCTCAAAACCATTTACACCGGGTAATCTCTATGCGACCTTAAACAATCGTCATGTAGGATTGATGGTAGATGAGGATGAATTCTTCAAGGTGGTTATGGAAAACAGTACAGAAAATCTCAATGCAGATTTTGGTGAAGGCTATTGGAGTGACCACTGGACATACAATTTGGATTTAGTGGATGCGTTTTTGGATGTGTATCCGGAAGCAGAGGAAGAATTGCTCTATGATGATTGTTCTTATACTTACTATGAGTCAAAGGCGGTAGTGCTTCCGCGTACAAAACGTTATGTGCGTACCAATAAAGGCGTAAGGCAGTACATTTCCATTGATGAGACCTGCAAGGAAGGTGTTACAGGTGATAAGGCGAGAACCGGTTATGGAAAGGGTGAGGTTTACACATCAAATTTGGCAACCAAGTTACTTTTGCTTTCTACATTGAAATTTGCCGCCTTGGATATGCAAGGTATGGGTGTTGAGATGGAAGGTGGAAAGCCGGGCTGGTATGATGCATTAAACGGACTTCCCGGATTATTTGGTTCTTCTATGTGTGAAACCTATGAATTACAGAGAATGTTGATTTATTTGAAGGATGTGGTTCGCAAATATGGTCGTGCGATTGAACTTCCGATAGAGGCGGCACAGTTGCTTCGAGCAGTCCATCAGGCAGTAGAAGATTATGAAGTGGATAAGTATGATCGTCTGGGTGTGTGGAATCAGGTAAATATCGCGAAAGAAGCATATCGTGAGACAACGGTATTTGGTATTGACGGTGCGACAGAGAGTATTGATGCAAAAGAGCTTGCGGAGATTCTTGAAGGATTTATCGCATATATCAATGGTGGTATCAAGAAGGCTTGTGAATTAAATGATGGCATCGCGCCAGCCTATATGGCATATGGTATGCAGGATTACACAGAGGCAGATGGTGTGATTACACCACTTGATTTTGAAATGATTCAGATTCCATTGTTCCTTGAAGGACCGGTACGTTACTTAAAGCTTCCAAATGAGAAGCAGGATAAGGTGGCATTGTATGATAAGGTTCGTACGTCAGAGATGTTTGACAATAAGCTTCAGATGTACAAGGTAAACGCACCACTTGCAAAGATGTCTTATGAAATTGGACGATGTCGTGCATTTTCACCGGGCTGGTTGGAAAATGAGTCTATCTGGCTTCATATGGAATATAAATATTTGTTAGAGGTATTGAAATCCGGATTGTATGAACAGTACTTCGAAGACCTGAAAACGATGGGGGTTCCGTTTATTCCTTATGAGACATATGGAAGAAGTCCGCTGGAAAATTCTTCTTTCCTTGCAAGTAGCGCAAACTTCAATGAGAAGATTCATGGAAAGGGATTTGTAGCGCGTTTGTCAGGATCAACGGCTGAGTTCCTGCAGATTTGGAAGTTGATGATGAATGGTGCAAGCTTGTTCACATTGAAAAATGGAGAATTGCAGTTTGCTCTTTCACCGGCAATTCCGGATTATCTGATTCCGGAAGACGGAGTGGTAGAGGCTACTTTGTTTGGCGGTATCAAGCTGGTATATCATGTATCAGGCAAGACAGCATTGATTCCGGGAGAATATACGGTGAAAAGCTATACCTTAGTGGCAGAAGATGGCAGCAGTAAGACTGTATCATCCGGATGTCTGACAGGAGCGGATGCACAGGCCGTACGTGATATGGCTTACACAAAGATTGAGGTGGAGATTCAGTAAAACATATTGTATATGTCGAGGGAGAAAATATTTATGAAAAAACTTACAAACAGTGACAGTAACCGTGGATTTTCGTTAGTCGAATTGATTATTGCAATTGCAATTATGGCGATTTTGGCGGGTGCAATTGCACCTTCCGTGATTCGCTATATTCGTAAAGCGAGAGCTGCCAGTGCCACGGATGAAGCGCGCGTGATTGTAAATGCAATTCATGCAGCCTTTGCGTCTGAGGCAGGTGGGGATATCGAGTTTTCGTATAACAGTATCTACACACCCAAAAATGGTACGGCCATGAACTGCGGTATCATGACAAACTGGGCATTGTCCAGAGCACAAAATGCAGCCTCACTCAATGATGCAGATCCAAGTTATCCGTTATTATTTTTGGCAGATTCTGTGTTGAAAAATTTGCAGTCAGAGTATGAAGCAAGCTATAAGTTTTACAAGTTTACAGGCTCACAGGGAAATCCAATTGGAGCAAATTGTGCAAATTTTGTCAATCAGTACCAATGCCCGGGTGTGATTGTGGCATATAGCCAGCTTGGTAAGGTCGTATTTATGGAATACTATCATTATGGATGTTTGATTCAATATGACGGACAAGAGTACAGATATCTGGAGAAGGAGACGGATTTCTCAGGCAGTGATGTACTGCAATATAATCAATAGCTAGTGGTTGGAGATAGAAGATGATTGATAGTAAAAAAAGAGGCATAAAGACTTGGGTGATTATGTGTTTGGTACTATGTATACTTGGGGCAATCTTGTATACCGGTGCAACAAACACAGAGGCGGCAGCAAAGATGCCGAATATAAAATATGCAGTACGTTGCAAAACGACCGGATGGACAAAACAGGTCGCAAACGCAAAGACTGCCGGAAAGGCTGAAAGTGGAAATAGTATACAAGCCATAGCGATTTCATTGGATATGAAAAATCGAAAAGCGAAGGACGGTTCTGCTTTGACGGGAACCGTCAGGTTTCGTATGCATCAAAAGGGAATCGGATGGACTTCGTGGACAAAGGGAGATAACCAGGGTGCCAATGTAAATCAGATGGCAAAGGATGGCGAGTATGGTGCCATCTCCAAAACAGCAGACGGATTTGAGGCCATTCAGATAAAACTATCAGGAAAAATAGCGAAAGAATATGATATTCTTTATCGTGTATATACTGCTTCACAAGGATGGAGCTCCTGGGCAAAAAATGGTGCATCGGCAGGAACTCTTGGCAAAAATGGTATGGTAGAAGCGATACAAATCAAGCTTTCAACCAAGGAAACTGCACCTGCAAAACTGTCTTATTTTGTGTCAGCGCAGGGAAAAGGCTGGTCAAAGTCTGTAGCTACCGGAAAGACAGCAGGTACACCGAATAAGAATCAAGCTCTCTTGGGTTTGAAGCTTAGACTGAATACCTATGGTATAAAGGGAAATATTGAATATAGTGTGCGTCCGCAGGATGGAGATTGGAAATCGGTTGTAAAAAACGCGGCTTCTCTTTCAACGGGGAAAACTCCAATCGAAGCGGTAAAGATGTACCTTTCCGGAAATGTAACCGCTTATTATGACTTGTATTATCGTGTCTATGCTTCGGGAATTGGCTGGTTGGACTGGGCGAAAAATGGAGCACCGGCAGGTATTAAGGGTGCAGGTCACTATGTAGAAGCGATACAGGTTTTGCTTGTAGAAAAGGATAAGCCGGCACCGGGAAGCATGAAACAGGCATATCGGGAATTAGAACCGGAACATCCGACAAAGGATACCTATGTAATCAAGGTGAATAAGGAAGCGTGTTGCGTGACGGTTTATCAGGGAGATGTGCCGGTAAAGGCATTCGCATGTTCACCTGGTGATGCTACACCAATCGGAACTTTTCATCTGGCAGGACAATGGCGTTGGAATACATTGATGGGTGGTGTACAAGGACAGTACTGTTCACAGATTTATGGTAATTTCCTGTTCCATTCGATTTTGTATACCGAGCGAAATATAAGGACTTTGATTCCAAGCAGCTATAACGATTTGGGAAAACGTGTTTCGCATGGATGTGTGCGTTTAAGAGTGGCAGATGCGAAGTGGATTTTTGATAATTGTCCAACCGGAACGAAGATTATAATCTACAATTCTCCGGATCCGGGTCCACTTGGAAAACCGGATTATGGTACGATTCCGGCTTCGCAAACATGGGATCCTTCTGATCCCGGACTATAAAATAATGACGGAAAAACACAACAAATGCGTATTTGTTGTGTTTTCTGTGTTTCGTGGAGGCACGATGTACGAAGAAGAACAACGACGTAGAACGTTGACACAATTAGCAAATTTTATCATATGGATTTTTGAGGCTATTTCCTTTGGTTTTGTATGGTTTGGCGAATATCACAATCCGACTTTTTTTCGTGGGAATTACGCAGTCATCGGTCTGTATGCCGGCTTTATGTTTTTGATTACGAAAAGCTTTAATGGCTACAAGCTTAGTTATATGCGTATCTTAGATATCTGTTTATCGCACGCACTGGCGATTATTACCGGTGGTGTGGTTGCGTACATGTTTACCTGTATGGTGTTTCAGGATTATATGACAGTGATTCCGGTTGTGATAATGGCAGGAATACAGATTGTCTTTGCAATTTTATGGGTGATTTTGGTGCAGCATATTTATATGATTTTCTTCCCTGCAAGACGGTTGATTGTGATATATGGAAATTACCCGGCAGAGAATTTTTTGCGTAAAATTGACACCCGTAGAGACAGATATCTGATATGTGAAGTGCTCAATTGTCAAAAAGGTATGGAGAAAATTCAGGAGGATGTACTTGACTTTGAGGGTGTAGTGCTATATGATTTGCCCGCAGAGGAGAGAAATGAAATTCTCAAGTATTGCTTTAAACATTCGATTCGGACCTATGTGGTTCCAAAGATTTCGGATATCATTATGAAGGGGACAGATGACATGCATCTGGTGGATACCCCTGTATTTCTTTCCCGCAATATTGGATTGCATGCAGATCAGAGATTTGTGAAGAGAACGATGGATATCTTGGTATCCGGAATTGGTATTGTGATTGTATCACCGATTATGTTGTTGATTGCGCTTGCCATCAAGCTGTATGATCACGGTCCGGTATTTTATCGTCAGGTGCGTCTTACAAGAGGCGGAAAGAAATTTATGATTTATAAGTTTCGCAGTATGAAGATGGATGCGGAAGCAGATGGTGCACAGTTAGCAAAAAAGAATGACGACCGAATTACGCCTGTCGGACGGGTGCTTCGCAATCTGCATTTGGATGAGTTGCCACAATTGTTCAATATTTTTGTCGGAGATATGTCTTTGGTAGGGCCCAGACCGGAACGACCGGAGATTTTTGAAAAATATAAAGAGACTGTACCGGATTTTGATTTTCGTTTAAAGGTCAAGGCCGGACTTACAGGGTATGCGCAGGTTTACGGCAAATACAACACAACACCAATCGATAAGTTAAAATTGGATTTGACCTATATACAGGAATATTCGATATGGATGGATTTGAAGCTTTTATTATTGACATTTCGTATTGTGTTTCGTAAGGAAAGCTCCGAAGGGGTGGACAATAAACAACGTACCGCCATTGAGGAGCAAAAGAGATAGAAGAAGGAGATTGATTATGAATGTAGCCATTATCATTGCCGGGGGATCCGGACACCGTATGGGACAGGATATCCCTAAGCAGTTTATCAACGTATATGACAAGCCGGTGTTGATTTACACGCTGGAGAGTTTTCAAAGAAATGATTTGATTGATGCGATCGAAGTGGTATGTATCGAGGGTTGGCATAATGTTCTTTGGGCATATGCAAAACAGTTCAATATCACAAAAGTTAAATGGGTAATTGCAGGTGGTAATTCCGCACAGGAGTCGATTCGAAACGGTGTTGATAATCTGAAGGATGTTTGCGGTCCGGATGATAATATTATTATTCATGATGGGATTCGCCCATTGGTAGATGATGAGGTGTTGGAGGATGTCATTGCTAAGTGCAATCAGTATGGAAATGGTGTGACGTCTCTTCCATACAACGAGCAGATTTTTGTGATTGATGATGAGGCGAGTACAACGAAATATATTCCAAGAGAGACTTTGCGCCGTGTATCGACACCACAGGCTTACAAATTCGAAAAGCTTGTCTGGGCATATGAAAAGGCATTTGCAGAGGAAATTGGAATATATGGTTCTTCTTATACAAATACTATGATGGTAGAGCTTGGCGAAAGATTGTATTTTGCAAAGGGTTCTGATAAGAATTTGAAGTTGACTACAAAGGATGATTTGGAGATTTTCAAGGGATATCTGACTGCTGAGAAGGATAAATGGTTGAAGTGATTTTAGGAAGGAAATCGTTATGGGATTATATCAAAGTACATGTTATATGGATGATGTAGCGACTGCTGCTTCGTATATCGATCTGTCCATGCTTGAAAATTGCGCGGTTGCAATCTCGGGTGGTACGGGTATGATTGGAAGTTTTTTGGTTGATGTATTGATGTATGCCAATGAAACAAAAAACTACAATATTCACGTATATGTAATGGGAAGAAATGAACAAAAGGCAAAGGAACGCTTTGGCACCTATGCGAAAAAAGAACAGTTCCATTTTGTGAAACAGGATATAAATAATCCCATCGATACGGCACTGCTTCCGGAAAAGATGGATTATATCATCCATGCGGCAAGCAATACCCATCCGGTAGCCTATGCCAGCGATCCGATAGGAACGATTTCTGCGAATGTAATTGGCACTCAGAATTTGCTTGAATATGCATCTTCGGCAAATTGCAGGCGTTTCGTTTTTTTGTCTTCTGTTGAAATCTATGGTGAAAATCGAGGCGATACAGATCGGTTTGCAGAAGATTATCTGGGATATATTGATTGCAATACGATGCGTGCAGGCTATCCCGAAAGCAAACGAACAGGAGAAGCGTTGTGCCAGGCTTACAGAAAGCAAAAGGGATTGGATATCGTGATTCCGCGTTTGTCACGAGTGTATGGTCCGACGATGTTACTGTCGGATACAAAGGCATTGTCACAATTTATTCTTAAGAGTGTACACTATGAGGATATCGTATTAAAGAGTGAAGGAACACAGGAATTTTCATATGCGTATGTTGCGGATTGTGTGATGGCTATTTTACAGATTATGCTCGAAGGTGTGGATGGAGAAGCATACAATGTCTGCTCTAAGGATTCGGACGTGCAGCTTCGGGAAATTGCAACGGTTCTTGCAAATCAGGCAGGAAAAAAAGTCGTATTTGATTTGCCGGATGCCGTGGAGATGGCAGGATATTCCAAGGCAACAAAGGCAACCTTGGATGATACAAAGATATGTAAGTTAGGATTTCAATCCTCGTATGATATGCAGCTTGGGCTGGAGCATACTGTAAAGGTTTTGCGTGAGATTTTAGAAGTGAAGGAATGTTAAAGATGCAGGCGAAGATCAAAGAATTCAAACAATATAGCAATCTGTTTGCAGAACTCGTCTGCAAGGGAATTAAGCTGAAATATCGAAGATCGTATCTGGGCGTTGTGTGGTCCATGATTGAACCGTTGCTGACTATGATTGTTCTGACAATCGTGTTTGGAACCCTGCTTGGTCATAATGAGAAAACATTTCCGGTATATATTTTGTCAGGAAGACTGATATATACTCTGTTTTCGCAATCCACAACTTTTGCACTCAAATCCATTCGACAAAATGAATCTATGATTAAAAAGGTGTATGTACCGAAATATTTGTATCCGCTGGCGAATATCTGTTTTAACTATATCTTGTTTTTGATTTCATTGGTGGTATTAGGTGCGGTTTCGCTGGTATTGGGAGTTTACCCAACCTGGAGGGTTTTGCTTGCGATTGTTCCGCTTGGTGTTTTATTCCTGCTGTCGGTTGGTGTGGGACTCATTCTTGCAACCATCGGGGTTTATTTTAGGGATATGGAATACCTGTGGAATGTTGGGCTCATGCTAGTCATGTATACCTGTGCAATTTTTTATTATCCGGAAAAGATATTGACTTCCAATGTCAGTTGGATTTTGCAATACAATCCACTGTTTTGTATTATTTCCAATTTTAGAAGCTGTATATTCGGAGAAACCATGGATTTACATATGCTTTTGTATGCAGGAGTGTTTGCGCTTATTTGTCTGGTGTTTGGTGGAGTGATATTTGATCGCAAACAAAATGAATTTATCTTGCATCTGTAAATATGCACGGAGAAGAAAGCAGAGGAAAAGAACGTGAAAGAAGTAATAAAGCTTTCCAATGTCGGAATGCGTTTTCGATTGAATAAAGAAAAATTGGATAGTATGAAAGAATATTTCATCAAGCTGTTGAAACGGGATATGAAATATACAGACTTTTGGGCTCTTAAGGATATCAGTTTCAGTATTGAAGAAGGCGATCGTGTTGGTGTGCTTGGGTTAAATGGAGCCGGCAAATCAACATTGATGAAGGTGATTGCAGGGGTATTTTCTCCGACAGAAGGGCAAGTTTACAAAGAGGGCGTCTTGGCGCCGATGATTGAGCTTGGTGCCGGATTTGATATGCAATATACCGGAGCGGAAAACATTTTTTTGTATGGAGCAGTTCTTGGACATTCCAGAAAATTCATGGAAGAAAAATATGACGAAATCGTTGCGTTTTCAGAGCTTGGGAAATTCATAGATGTTCCTTTGAAGAACTATTCTTCCGGTATGCGTGCAAGACTTGGATTTTCGATTGCAACCATCGTGCGTCCGGATATTTTGATTTTGGATGAGGTATTATCGGTCGGCGATGCAAAGTTTCGAAAAAAGAGTGAGAAGAAGCTTGTGGACATGATGGATACAGGTGTGACTGTTTTGTTTGTCTCTCACAATCTGGACCAGGTAAAACGAATCTGTAACAAGGCGATGATTTTGGAACACGGACAGATGGTGGCATATGGTCCGATTGATGAAATCGCAGCAAAGTATGAGGAAATGATTAAATAGATGAAATTTTGGATCAAGCAGTGGATCAAGATGTTGTTTCAACATGTTGTGTTTCCGCTTGCCTATGTAATTTCAAAACGAAAACCAGTCCAAAAAGGACTCGTCGTCTTTGCAGATGCGCATAAAACAGCGTGCCCGCAGCAGATGAAGGTCGTCAGGGATGCAGTTATTAAGCAGGGATATGCCGCAGAGGAGCGGTATTTTGATCTCAAGGAATTATCTGCATTACAGGGGATGCTTGCCATGTTGAAATTTATGCCTTTGTATGCAAGAGCAGAGTATGTATTTTTACAGGATAACTTTCTTCCGGTTGCGGCATGCAAAAAGAGAAAGGAGACAAAGGTCATTCAGCTTTGGCATGGATGTGGTGCATTTAAAAAATTTGGTTATGATGCAAAGGATGACATCCCAAAGTATTATAAAGGAAATGTATATCGAAACTATGATTTGGTAACAGTCAGTGGTCCGATTTGCAGAGAATATTTTGCCAGTGCCATGCGGATTTCGGGGAAACGGGTGCAGGCACTTGGCTGTGCATATACAGATTTGTATTATGACCCAAAAGAGATAGAGAAAACGAAAGACAAATTCAAGAAGACGTTCTCACCGGGCGAAACACAGAAAGTGATCGTCTGGGCACCAACCTTTCGGGGAAATGCAGGTGTACAGGAAGTGGCAGAACCGGTCGGTTGGCAGGCGATAAGACGATTGCAGGATGACAAAAGTTATTATGTCATTCAAAGTCTTCATCCACATATGCAAAAGGAAGATACAAAATTGTCAATGTCTACTACACAGCTGATGCAGTGTGCGGATTTGCTGATTACCGATTATTCGTCTGTTTTTTTTGAATATTTATTGTTGGATAAACCAATTGTATTTTATGCACCGGATTTGGAAGCATACAAACAGGATCGTGGCTGGTATCTGGATTATGATGCTTTGCCGGGGCAGATTGTCACAAACAGGCAGGATTTGCAGCAGGCGGTTTACGCCGCGTTATGGGATGAAGAACTTCGAAAGCAAGAGCATATAAAACGGGAAAAATTCCGTGAGCGGTATATGGCAGGCTGTGATGGTTTTGCGACAAATAGAATCTTAGAATATATGAAGAAAACGGAAATAAAAGGATAAGCTTATGAGACAGAAATGGAAAAAATGGTTTAACGAATTTAAGAAAACAAATGCGTTTAAGTCAATACAAAAGACAATCCCCTATCGGGTTGCCAGAAAAGTATATCGGTTTGTAAAAAAGTATATGAAGAAGTTTTACAAATTCCGATTGCTACGTATTCATTACCCGGGTATCTATAAGAGACATGCAGGAACTTCTGTGAACAAAAACAAAGTGGTATTTATTGAAGTGAGAGAAAAGGAGATTAGCGATAGCTTTTCGATTTTGTATCATCGTGTACTGGATGAGAAAAAGTATGAGGTGCATACCCATTTCCTTCGTTCCGGATTCTCAAAGAGAAAGGATTACCAGAAGGCCTGCGAGAAGATGGTTAGCGATATTGCTGACGCAAAGTATATCTTTTTAAATGAAAGTTCCGAGGTCATTGCGTGTCTGCCAATGAGAAAAGAAACGGTTGTGACACAGCTTTGGCATGGCTGCGGTGCGTTCAAAAAGTTTGGAATGAGTACTGCAGATTTAATCTTTGGCGATGACCGAAAGACCTTGCAAAAATACCCTTATCATGGCAATTATACGCATGTGACGGTCAGTGCACCGGAAGTGGAATGGGCATTTGAAGAAGCGATGAGTTTGCAGAAAAAACCGGGCATCGTGAAAGGAATCGGTGTCTCGAGAACAGATATTTTCTATGATGAGGATGCAAAGCAGGAAGCGTTTGACAAATTGTATACCGTATTCCCTCAGGCAAAGGGGAAGAAAGTGATTTTGTATGCGCCAACCTTCCGGGGACGGGTTGCAAAAGCAAAAACACCAAATAAGCTCGATATCGCGCAGTTTGGAGATGCATTTTCCGAGGATTATGTTTTATTGTTCAAGCTTCACCCGTTTGTTAAAAAGAGAACTGCGATTCCGGAAGGCTATGAAAGCTTTGCAAAGGATTGTACAGATGAGATGAGCATTGAAGAATTACTATTTGTATCAGATATCTGTATCTCGGACTATTCCTCTTTGGTGTTTGAGTATTCATTATTTGAAAAGCCAATGATTTTCTTTGCATATGATTTGGATAATTATTATGATTGGAGAGGCTTTTACTATGACTATGTCGATTTTGTTCCGGGTCCAATCTATACAACAACAGAGGAAATGATTGACTATATCAAACACATTGATACAAAATTTGACAAAAAACAGGTGCAGGATTTTAGAGAAAAATTCATGTCTGCCTGTGATGGTCATGCGACAGACCGTATCATGAAGCTTGTGTTTGAAGAGTCGTAATTCTTTTAGTGAGAACAAGAGGGGGAAACAGTGGTTTCGGTTATTATCCCAATGTACAATGCGAAAAATTACATATGTGAGGCGCTAAGTTCGGTGCTGATTCAGCATGTGGATATGGAAGTACTGATTTTGGATGATGCTTCTACAGATGGAAGTGTTGATTGTGTGAAACATTGGATCGTAGCGCATCCAAGGATGGTGAAGGATACCTCTGTGAAGGTGTTTGCATTTAAGAAAAACAGAGGCGTTGCAGCCATGCGAAATGAAGGCGTGATTCGGGCCAAGGGAGAATACATTGCTTTTTTGGATGCGGATGATTGCTGGGAAGAAGGGAAACTCCAAAAACAGCTTGACTGTATGGAGGCTACACATGCCTGTCTGTGTAATACCGGACGTCGTTTGGTAAAAGCAGACGGGACGCAGACGGATATTGTCATGCACACACCGAAGAAAATTACCTTGCAGAAGCTGGAACACAGCAACTATATTACCTGTTCTTCCGTACTTGTGCGTAGGGATGTCATGTTGCAATATCCTATGAAATACAGTTTTTTGCACGAAGATTATTTGACGTGGCTTGCGATGCTGCATGATTATGCTTATGCGGTGGGAATTGACGAGCCGCTGGTACGTTATCGCCTGAGCGAAAATGGGAAATCACGCAATAAGTGCAAAGCAGCATGGATGACGTGGCTTACCTATTGTTATGCAGGATATAGTTGGTTTGTTGCCTGCCGCATGATGCTTGGATATATGGTCAATGGGATTCGAAAATACCGCGGACAAGGAAGAAAACATTGATTTATGCTACAAGATGCGATATGATGATAAAGACGGCTTTGCCGAAAACAGTAAAAATAAGTGAGAGGTATCAACGTGGTTGATGAGAAGAAAACCATACTTATGACGAGACTCGCAATTTTTGAGAAAAAAGAAGCGAAAAAGAGTCTGATTATGAGTAAGTATTATAGTGATGATTATGTACGGTTGCAGGTGCTCAAGACATGGGTTGCAACTACAGTGTTATATTGGAGTATTGTTGCCGGATACGTATTTATGGCATTTGACAGTCTGCTGAGCAAGATTAATGATTTGGATTATTTCAAAATCGTATATCAATTGCTCGGAGGCTATGTTTTGGTGTGCGCTGTTTACTTTTTGTTTGCAACGATTGTTTACCGGTATCGTTATGAAAAGGCAAAAAAAGGATTAACACAATATAACATTGATTTGAAAGCTTTGATACATGCAGATGATGTGCCGGTAAAGGCTGCCGTATACGATCAGGAAGAACCGGAGAAACCGAAACAGAATCAGGCAGAGCAGATGCGTACGAATCAAAGGGGAAATGTCAGCCGTATGGCCATGATTCAGCGTCAGCTGGACGAAGAACAGGAACGTAAGAATCAGGAGATTCTTGCAAATGTAGCGAAAAGAAACGAACGACTTGCTGCGCAGAAGGAAGCAGAGCTTCGTAAGCAGAGGGAAATCGAAGAAGAAAGAAGACGGATTCGTGAACGTCGCGAGCGCTTGGAGCGGGAACAGTTACAGAAGCTAAGAGAAGAGCGCGCAAAGAAACAGCAGTATACAGGAAGGGGAGATAGATAATGTCAGGTTTATTGGCAATGAGAGATGCAATACGAGATTTTTTGAGAAAATTTGATGAGGTGACAACTCCGATATTCCGGTTTATTGCGTCATATATCATGTTTAGTTGTCTAAACTCCCTGTTTGGATATTCTGAATTTATGCAAAGAGGTATGATTGTCTTTTTGCTTTCGGTTATTTGTGCTCTGGTGCCAAATCCGATTGCAGTTTTGCTTGGCGGTGTTACGGTAATTATACAATGCCTGAGTATTTCTATGGATGTAGGAATTTTGTCTGTATTGTTATTTATTATATTGTACTGTGCATATATGCGTATGTTCCCGGATTGTAGCTTTGCGTTGGTACTGGTTCCAATCTTGTTTTTGTTTAAGATTCCATATGCTGCCCCTGTGTTGATTGCTATTTTTGCAGGTTTTTCAGGCGCAGTTCCTGCGGCATTTGGTGTTGTGATTTATTATTTTTCACAATATGCGAAAGAAGCATATGACACAATCAAACTTGGTACAGATGCTGATTTTCAGGGATATGCACATATTGTAATGGGTATGGCTAAGGATAAACAGATGTTGCTTACCCTTTTAGTATTTGCAATTATCGTGATGCTGACATCCATTGTATATCGTTTGTCGTTTGATTATGCATGGTATGTAGCGATTGGTATTGGCGCGATTTCAACGGTTCTGTTTTTCATGGTTGTCGGTATGGTATTGGATGTGGAAGTACCAATGGGACAGTTGGTTGTGAATGCATTGCTCGGAGGAATTGTGAGTGTGGTAGTACAGATGTGTAAGAGCATTGTGGATTATTCACATAAAGAAACCGTGCAGTTTGAAGATGATGAATATTATTATTACGTAAAGGCAATTCCAAAGTTTGGAGTTGCGCAGAAGAATAAGAACATAGAAAAAGTGACACAGCGTGTGCCGGAGGAAAGACGTAGAGTGCAGTCCCCGCAGTCAAGACCGGAGAACAGACAACCACAGAACCCTCAGGCAAAACCACAGGTTCGTAAAGATGCAAATGGAAGACCGGTGTCACCACGAAACAGACAGTAATGAGGTGTGACCTTTGAGACGACTACTGACGGCGTTAAGTGTAAAATTTGATTGGTTTTATTTTCCGAAGATTGGTGTCATTGATATTATCGAGATATTGTTTTTGTCCTTTATTATCTATCACATCATGATTTGGTTTAAAAAGACAAGAGCTTGGACCCTGTTCAAGGGAATTGCGGTCCTGGCTCTCTTTGTTGCGTTTGCCGCTTTGCTGCAGATGAATACCATCTTGTGGATTTTCAGAAATGCAATCAGTGTGGGAATTATTGCGGTGATTGTTCTTTTTCAGCCCGAGCTTCGCCGTGCGTTGGAAGAATTAGGACGTAAGAATATCTTAGGGGATATGTGGATTCGTGATGACCGTCGGGAGGGCGATGATCGAATCAGCGAAGTCACCATACGTGAACTCGTAGAAGCTGCTGTTGAGATGGGAAAAGTAAAAACGGGCGCATTGATTGTAATAGAACAAAAGGTGGCACTTGGAGAGTATGAGAGTACAGGTATCAATGTGGATGCGGTACTTACAAAGCAGCTTTTGATTAATATTTTTGAAAAAAACACACCACTTCATGATGGTGCGGTGATTGTAAGAAATAACAGAGTGATTTCGGCAACCTGTTATCTGCCGTTGTCGGCACGCAGTGATATCAATAAAGATCTTGGAACCAGACATCGTGCAGCGCTTGGAATCAGTGAAGTGTCAGATAGTATGACAATTGTTGTCTCTGAGGAAACCGGTGCCATTTCGGTTGCACATGGTGGATTATTATACAGAAATCTTGATGCGTCAGAACTTCGAAAGAGACTGACCTCCCTTCAGAAAGGAAATGCAGAACACAGACGTGTGAAGCGCAGAAAGGGGGTTCGAAAGCATGGAGCATAATAAGAAGGATGTCAATATCGCATATGTGATTGGTTCGGTAGTGCTTGCTTTTTTGCTATGGTTGATAGTCGCGAACATTTCAGATGCACAGACGACGAGAGAGATTATCAACATTCCTGTAACGCAGCTAAACGGCGATGTATTAGAGGAGCTTGATAAAGTATATGATGTTGCTTCCGGAGATACCGTAGATATTGTTATCAAGGGAAGAAGATCCCTGGTAGAAACGCTTGGTCGCGATGATTTTGTTGCAACGGCAGATTTGGCGAATATGTCGATTACCAATGCGGTTCCGATTGAAGTATCACTGAAGAATTCAAATAATGCAAAGTATTTAGATATTACATGTATCAATAGCACGATGCAGTTAAATCTGGAGGAAAAGGTAATTGTACAGCTTCCGGTAAAGGTAAATATGATAGGAGAAACAAAGGAAGGATTTGCAGTTGGGGAGAACACCTGTAATCCGAACTTTGTAACCATTGAAGGACCAAAGAGTGCAGTGAATAAGATTACCGATGTATTGGTTTCCATTGATGTTTCCGGAAAGAAAGCTGATTTTATTTCCAATGTAGAGATGGGAATCTATGATGCGTATGGCGAACAGATAAAAAATGACAAGATAGAGATTAGTCAGAACATAATCTCTGTATCTACCGTAGTTTATCCGACAAAAGAGATTCCGATTGTCGTAGATGTTCGTGGAACACCGGGAGATGGATATGCGGTGAAGGATATCGTTTATCAGCCACAGACGGTTGCGGTTGCGGCTCCGAGCGACGTGTTAGATGGAATTGAAGAAATTTCAATTCGGGATATCTCTGTCAGTGGATTGACAGAGGATTTGAATCATACGCTGGATATTAAGGATTATCTCCCTGCTCAGGCGATAGTCGCAGGTGCGGATTCGCAGTTGGTATTAAATGTGTCAATCTCACAATTGACTGAAAAGACATTGAAATTGACTTCTGAAGACATTAAGTTGAAGAACAAAGCAGCTGAGACTTCGTACAATGTGGAGGTTGAGAATGCATCCATCGTTATTAGAGGGTTTGCGGATTTGATAGAGCCTTTAACTTTGAAGGATTTAGAGCCTGTGATTGATTGTACCGCTTTGCCGGTGGGCAATCACAGTAATGTGACAGTCAAGTGTAAGGAGCTGGATGATATCACGATTGAGATTAAGGGATCTGTGAATGTGAGTGTGGAAGGCAAGTAATCGAGGTGATTAGCATGGAAGAAATCAAGGCATTGAAGGCAGCGATAGAGGAATGCGAGAACATCGTTTTTTTTGGCGGAGCAGGTGTATCAACGGAGAGTGGGATTCCGGATTTTCGAAGTGTGGATGGACTGTATAATCAGAAATACAAATATCCACCGGAAACCATTATCAGCCATAGCTTCTATGTGAAAAATCCGGAAGAGTTCTATCGTTTTTATAAAGATAAGATGTTGTTCCCGCTGGCAAGTCCAAATGCTGCACATCGAAAATTAGCACAGATGGAAGAACAGGGCAAGCTAAAGGCTGTTATAACACAGAATATTGATGGGTTGCATCAGCAGGCAGGAAGCAAAGAGGTGTTAGAGCTTCATGGAAGTGTACACCGCAATTACTGCACCTGTTGCGGAAAGGCATTTTCGTTGCAATACATGATTGATGCAGAAGGTATTCCGATGTGCGATGCGTGTGGCAAGATTATCAAGCCGGATGTTGTGCTCTATGAAGAGGGCTTGGATCAGGATACGATTACAAGAACGATTCGATATATCTCTCAGGCAGATATGCTGATTGTGGGAGGAACTTCCCTTTCGGTCTATCCTGCTGCCGGTTTTTTGGATTATTTTAGAGGAAAGTATCTCGTCGTCATTAACATGGCAAAGACACCTAGAGATGCACAGGCAGATATTGTCATCAATGCAAAGATTGGTGAGGTCTTCTCGCAACTATAAAGAGCTTGCGATAGAAACAAAAAAGTTGTATATTAATAGATAGTTACTCAGGGCGGGGTGCAATTCCCCACCGGTGGTTATAGCCCACGAGCACCGCGGTGCATGATTTGGTGAGATTCCAAAGCCGACAGTATAGTCTGGATGAAAGAGTGATGCGTTTTTTGGCGTACAAAGCTCCGAGTTCTCGGAGCTTATTTTTTTGAAGGAAGGCTTGCATATGGAAGAATTCGAACAAAAAAGAACATATATGGAGCTTGCAATTGAACTTGCAAAGAAAGGAATCGGAGCGGTTAATCCAAATCCTTTGGTGGGAGCAGTGATTGTCAAGGAGGACCGTATCATCGGTCAGGGATACCATGCAAGATATGGAGACCTGCATGCAGAGCGGTCTGCATTTGCAAACCTTACGGAAGATGCGACAGGAGCCGAGATGTATGTCACCCTGGAGCCTTGTTGTCATTTTGGAAAGCAACCGCCATGTACACAGGCAATCGTGGAGCATGGAATCCGCAAGGTCTATGTGGGAAGCGATGACCCAAATGAAAAGGTTGCCGGAAAGGGAATCGAATACTTAAGAGCCCATGGTGTTGAGGTGGAAACACATGTGATGAAGGAAGCGTGTGATGCAATCAATGCAATCTTTTTTCATTATATTACCACAAAGACCCCATATGTAATTATGAAATATGCGATGACCATGGATGGAAAAATTGCAGCCTACACCGGTGAAAGCAAATGGATTACATCCGAGAAATCCCGACAGGCGGTACATCAAACCAGAAATGCCTGTATGGGAATCATGGTTGGCAGTGAAACCGTATTGGCAGACAATCCGGCACTTACCTGCAGGATTGCCGGAGGACGCAATCCGATTCGGATTGTGTGTGATGGACGGCTTCGTATCCCCCTTGATTGCGGACTGGTTCAGACAGCAAAAGAAATACCAACCATCGTGGCAACGATATCTGCGGAGAAAGATAAGATACATGCTTTAAAGCAGCTGGGGGTAGAGGTCATGGTTTGTCAGGAAAAAGACGGACATGTGGACCTTTGCGAAGTGATGAAGCGCATGGGTGAAAAAGGAATTGACAGTATACTTTTGGAAGGTGGAGGCACACTAAATGAGAGTGCCATGAAAGCAGGCATTATTCAGGAGGTGCATGCCTATATTGCACCTAAGATGTTGGGAGGCAGTCAGGCGAAAACACCGGTGGAAGGTATGGGATATGATCATCCTGACCGGGCAGCAAGGTTTTGCCTGCTGGAATCAAGAAGCATGGGAGAGGACATTTTGCTGCGATACGCAGCTGTAAATGCGCGTGCATAATATATGCCCTATAGCAGGGTAAATAATACAAAGATAAGAAGAGGAACAGGATGTTTACAGGGATTATAGAAGAAATTGGAACCGTGGTGTCCATCCGTAAAGCAGTAAAATCAGCAGTATTGACCATAAAGGGCGCCTATGTCCTGTCGGATGCAAAGCTTGGAGACAGTATTGCGGTCAATGGGGTTTGCCTGACCGTGACGTCCATTTCGAAAGATACCTTTGATGCAGATGTTATGGCAGAGACGATGCGACGAACTGCATTGGGGCAGCTCAAGGCGGGAAGTCGTGTGAACCTCGAGCGCGCAATGGCAGCAAATGGTAGGTTTGGCGGACACATCGTTTCCGGACATATTGATGGAACAGGGACCATTCGGGAAATGAAAAGAGAAGAAAATGCAGTTTGGGTTACCATTGATTGCGAGCCACATATCCTTCGATATATTATTGAGAAGGGCTCAATTGCCATTGATGGAATCAGCCTGACGGTTGCATATGTGGATGATACCTGTTTCAAGGTATCCATTATTCCACATACGGGTAGTGAGACAACACTTTTAGAAAAACAGGCTGGAGACTTGGTAAATCTCGAAAATGATGTCATTGGAAAATATGTAGAGAAGATGATGATACATGAAAAAAATACCGTGCAGGAAAAATCATCCGTAAATATGGATTTTCTCTCAAAGCACGGATTCTTATAAGACGGACACAAGGAGGAGCATATGTTTAACTCAATAGAAGAAATATTAGAGGATTTAAGACAGGGAAAATGTGTGGTGATTCTGGATGATGAAAACCGTGAAAACGAAGGGGATGTCATCTGTGCAGCGCAGTTTGCAACGACAGAAAATGTTAATTTCATGGCAAGTTGTGCAAAGGGATTGATCTGCATGCCGATGGCACCAGAGTATACCGACAAATTGCATTTGCCACAGATGTGTATTACAAATACCGATAATCATTGTACCGCATTTTCAGTTTCCGTGGATCATGTGAGTACAACCACAGGGATTTCCGCATACGAAAGAGGCATCACAGCACAGAAGTTTGTGGAAGAGGGTGCAAAACCGGAAGATTTCCGCAGACCGGGACACATGTTTCCGTTGGAGGCAAGACCGGGTGGTGTGATTGAGAGACAGGGTCATACAGAGGCAACGGTGGATTTGGTGCGATTGGCAGGATTAAAGCCGGTGGGTCTATGCTGTGAGATTATGCGTGAGGATGGCATGATGGCGCGTCTGGAGGACTTGCAGGCATTTGCAAAAAAGCACAACCTGAAGATTTCTACCATTGAGAAGTTGATTCAGTATCGCAAGGAGCATGAGGTCTTTGTTGAGTGCGTGGCCCATGCCAAGATGCCGACACGCTACGGAGAATTTACCATTTATGGATACGTAAACAAGTTAAACGGAGAGCATCATGTGGCATTGGTAAAGGGTAATATCACAGATGGAGAGCCGGTTCTTTGCAGAGTTCACTCTGAATGTCTGACCGGTGATGCATTGGGCTCTGCGCGATGTGACTGCGGTCAGCAGTATGATGCAGCGATGAAACAGATTGCCAAGGAAGGCCGAGGCGTATTACTTTATCTTCGTCAGGAAGGGCGAGGAATCGGATTGATCAACAAAATCAGAGCGTATGCACTGCAGGATCAGGGGCGTGATACTGTGGAGGCCAATCTGGAGCTGGGATTTCCGGAGGATGCCAGAGACTACACGATCGGTACACAGATTCTGGTGGATCTTGGAATCAGAAAGCTTCGCCTATTGACAAACAATCCGCTTAAGGTGTATGGATTAAGTGGATACAACTTAGAAATCGTGGAGCGCGTTCCGATTCAGATGGAACCGGGCGAATTTGACCGCTTCTATCTGAAAACCAAGAAGGAGAAGATGGGCCATATCCTTGATATATAATATAAATTTCTACAAAACACACTTTGAAAAAGGAGAATGATTATGAAGACATTAGAAGGAAAGTTAGTAGCAGATGGAGTAAAGATTGGTATTGTGGCAGCACGTTTTAATGAGTTTATTGTATCAAAATTAATTGGTGGTGCAGTGGATGGTTTGGTGCGTCATGATGTGAAGGAAGACGATATCACATTGGCATGGGTTCCGGGAGCTTTTGAGATTCCGGTTGTTGCAAAGAAGATGGCAAAATCCGGAAAGTATGATGCAATCATTTGCTTAGGTGCCGTGATTCGTGGAGCAACCAGTCACTATGATTATGTGTGCAATGAAGTTTCAAAGGGAATTGCAGCAGTTTCCATGGAAACAGAGATTCCGGTTATGTTTGGTGTCGTGACAACAGAGAACATCGAACAGGCCATTGAGCGTGCAGGTACAAAGGCTGGAAATAAGGGTTATGATTGTGCACTTGGTGCGTTGGAAATGATTCAGTTGATGAAGCAGATTTAGGACTTGCCATGCTATTTTTTGATATAGACGGAACCTTAATTACAGAAGGAAAGAATCGGTATATTCCGGAAAGCACCATTTATGCACTGGCCAAAGCAAAAGAAAAGGGCCATCGCATCTTTATCAATACAGGACGTGTATTTTGCAACCTGGAAGGGCCTCTTCGCGCTTTGGATTTTGATGGATATGTCTGTGGATGTGGGACTTATATTGTTGCAGATGGACAGCTTTTGTTGCATAAACAGACATCCAGGGAGCGATGCAGAGCGATTGCGCAATGCTGTAGGGAAAATGGTTTGATTGCGCTTTTTGAGCATGCGGATCACAATGGCTATGACAAAGAGGTTGCGCAAATTTCCAACCTTCCGATTTTGGAGTATTTTATGAAGATGGATGTCACATTGCAGGATGACATCACAGCCGATGATTTTTGCTTTGATAAGTTTGCAGCCTGGTATGACCCGAAAACGGCAAAGCTGGATGTGTGTAAGAAATTTCTTGAGGAAGATTTTACCTGCATTCAAAGAGAGGGCGATTTTATCGAGGTAGTACCAAAGGGGTATTCGAAGGCAACCGGAATACAAAGGATGTTAGATTTTTATCAGGAAAGTCCGGATAAAGTATATGTATTTGGAGACAGCAATAATGACCTTGATATGCTGAAATTTGCAGACAATAGTATTGCGATGGGAGTATGTACACCGCAGGTAAAGGCAGTTGCAACCTACCAGACAGATCGTGTGGAGGATGATGGAATTTTACATGCGATGGAGCATTTTGGATTGATATAAGATGAACGAACGAAGACTTCGACAATTGAATATATTGGTAATTATTACACTGGTTCTCAGTGCAGTTGCTATGGGAACTATGTTTTTTATCACTTCTTCCGATGATAGAAATAAAACAAAGATCAAGCCACTATCTGCGCTTAATCATGGATGGGAGCTTTATCGGATTGGCGATGAAAATCCGGTGTTGGTGGATTTGCCGGATAAGGTAAAAGCAAAGCCTCAGGAAGTCATCACGATTAGTCATGAAGTGCCGGAAGGGGTTGGTGATAATTCTGTCTTGTTTTTCTATACAGAGTTTCAAAATGTGATTGTTTCCATCAATGAACAGCGCATCTATGAAAACGGAATCGAAAATGAGAGCAGGCTGTTTAAAAATGCAGTTCCAACTTACAATATGGTATCCTTGGAGGGTGCAAAACCGGGCGATACCATTTGGATTCAATATCTGTCTTCCTACAAGAAACACAGTGGTTCTCTGGGTGAGATTTTCTATGGGTCACAGGGAGATGCAGTTTCCTATATGATTGCAAACCGTGGTATTTCGTTTGGCGTCGCACTTACGATTTTTTTGATAACTGCATTACTTGGATTGTCGCTTCTTTTTATGGAGCAGGAAAAAGCGGAGAAAAGAAGGGCGGCATATGGACTCGGATTCATCATGCTGGCAGCACTTTGGAGTATGCTGGATAGTCCTTTGTCACAGGTGCTGACAACAAAACGGATTGCCGTTTACGTGTGTAGCAATATTTTGTTGCTTGTACTCCCGATGGTTTATATGATGTATCTCCGGTGTTTTGCGTTAAAAAGAAGATATGCAAAGATTTTTGAGATTAGTATCTATGTATATGGCAGCAATTTGCTTGTTGCATTGGTATTCTGGTTCGTGGGAGTATGTGATCTTGCAACCTATATGGTTGTGACAAAGAGCCTGATTGCAATCGGATTGCTTGTGTTATGTATTTTGATGTATCTGGCTGCAGACACCTACCGTGACAAGAGTATTTATAGCAATTTTTGGTCCAATGTGATTTTATGTATCGCATTTTTCGGCGAGTGTCTGTTCGGGTTGTTCAAGTTTTATGCACATTCCAAGGGCTTGATTTTGCAGGTTGGGTTGTTTGTTTTTGCTGTGCTTCTTATGATTTCCATTGAGAAGACGTTGATTCGTCACCTGAATGCACAACGAGATGAGGCATTGGCCAGTATGGGGCAACAAAAAACACAGGCTGTTAAAACAATAAACACAAGTTTGATTTATAATGCACTCAATACGGCCATTTCATCTCTAAAAGATGTTTCCTATGCGGATAGCCGTCTCCTGTATGACACGACTGTATTTATGCACCATGATATGGAGGCCGTGCACAAGAAGGATGTGGTTGCATTTTCAGAGGAGCTGGAATATATTCGTGCATATCTGGGTATGCAAAAACGGATTCATCCGCAGCTGGAAGTGAGTATGGAAGACAAGGTTGTCGATTTCAAAGTGCCATATAACACCATCGAACCGATTGTCGAAAATGCAGTCGAAAACGGTGCGCTGTTATCGGCAGGACGAGGAAAAATTGTGGTGCGAAGCTATGAGCGCCTGGATTGTTTTGCGATACAGATTGTCGACAATGGACCGGGGATTTCACCTGTGAAGAAGTTTTATGGAAAACAAAGCTATAGTGCAATTTGTAAGCGGTTGAAGAAGATGAGTCAGGCGAGTGTAGAGGTTAAGGCAAAGGCGGAAAAGGGGACTATATTGACCGTAAAAATACCGAAGGATGGATTTATTATGAAGGAGTAAGTGTATGACGTTTGCAGAACAGATTGTGTATGGATGGTTTTGTCCGTCCAGATACAAAGATTTATTGGAACTTAAGCGTGGAAGATTTGTGAGCTATGTCATCGTGATGATGCTGGCGTTAGGCATTGTGGGATATGCGGTTCCGGTCGCGTCCACGATTTCCGGATTTGGTGGATTTGAAACCCTGTTTACAGATAATCTTGGTACTGTTTCGTATGAAAAGGGTGCGTTGTCCGTAGAACATCAATTTAATATGCATATCAATTATGCAAATGTATTGATTGATACGACAAAAGAAACCATACCAAATGAAGATTTGAAAAAAGAAGGAATGTTTCTTGCGATAGGAAGCAAAACACTTCGTATGACTGCCGTGATAGGAAGCGAAATCACAGATTATCAGGTGTATCATCTGGATGAACTGTTGTTTGATGGATTTACAAATCAGACGTTGGTGGATATGATTCCAAGTATCTACGTCACCCTGGTAATCATGTTTCTTGCAAACACATTTGGTTATTTCTTGAAATATGGATTTATTGCCTTGCTGTTTTATTTTTTGGTGAATTCCATGAATAAACAGTTTGATTTAAATTTGCAAAAAGGACAGTCCTATGCCCTATGCTTTTATGGGCAGTCCTTTGCCATGATCATATCGAATTTTAATCAGGCAGCAGGACTGCTTCCGGCAATGCTTGTGAGTATTATTGGTATGTTTGTGACCGTTCACATGATTACAGCAAGCGTTGCGTATCTAAAGAACGCAAAGGAATTTTAAGAAAGGCTTTCTAAAAAGCTTTGAATTTCCTCGGATGTCATGTGACTCATGGTGCTGTTGTGAAATCTGGTATCAAAGGTAACCTCTGATTTTACGAAAGCAGGAAGCACATAGTTTTTCGCTGCTTGCTCGTCAGGAAACTCGATTTCTGCCATTACAAGACCTTCAAAGGTGTTGGCAAACACATCGAGTTCCATAGTAAGTCCTTCGGGAAGAGGAAGAAGATATCTTGTTTTTGTGATGATATTTCCCTCTGCTTTTTGACACATTTTCTCGTAGGCAGATGCATCAAGCGGAAGTTCAAATTCTTCTCTGGAAAGCATACCGCTTCCTTTTACAGTCAAAATATAAGATATATCAGATGGAATCAGGCTACCGGTTTGGTAGCTTGTTTTTTTTCGTACTCTGATGACGGGTTGCGTCAGGATATATGCCTGTTCAATCCCATAATGAGGATATTGCTCTAAGTTTTCAGGTTGTTTGTTTAGTAAGAATTTTCTTTCGATTTCCATGGTTGTACTCCTTTGCCGCTTGAACATTTTCATAAACTATTATATACTGACTCTGTACGTGATAAAAGAGGGAAAAGACAAATTGTTTTGTCTTAAGGAGGAAAGATATGAGTAAGGTAAATATATTTCTCGCAAATGGATTCGAAGAAATCGAAGCATTGACGGTTGTAGATATTCTGCGACGTGGGGGAGTGGAAGTGTCTATGGTATCCGTAACCGGACAATTGGAGGTTACGGGTTCCCATCATATTACTGTAAAAGCGGATTGTCTGTTTGACGACATGGAAGCAGCCGAAGTTTTGGTGCTGCCGGGCGGAATTCCGGGGACCCCGAATTTGAAGGCACATGAGGGCTTGTGCGCGTTGCTTCGTGCACACTACGAGGCTGGAAAAATGGTTGCGGCAATCTGTGCAGCACCGACGGTGTTTGGCGCACTCGGTTTTTTGGAAGGAAGAACTGCAACCTGTTTTCCCGGTATGGAGGATGGTCTTGCGGGTGCAACGCATAGTACACAGAAAGTCGTTGTCGATGGCAATGTAGTGACAAGCCGGGGAATGGGTACTGCCATGGACTTTGGTCTGAAGTTGTTGGAGCTGTTAAAGGACGAAGAAACTGCAAAGGCGCTTGCGCATAAGATAGTATATGAGCAGTAATCAATCTGTGATGGTTGTGTGGAGGCAGATATGTACGACGTTACAATAAAGGATATAATCGAAGCCACAGGTGGTGTGTTGCTTTGTGGCAGTGCTGATACAGAGATTCGTGACCTATGTACGAATTCCAAGGAAATCAAGGAAGGCGATTTGTTTATTCCGATTGTGGGAAATCGGATTGATGCACATCGCTTTATTGAAAGTGCCCTGCAGGTTGGCGCAGCGACATTGACGAGCCAGCATACAGGTGTGGTGATATCAGACAAACCCTTTGTCTATGTGAGTGATACGGTGAAGGCATTGCAGGATATCGGAGCCTATATGCGCGATCGCTTTACCCATACGGTGATTGGTGTCACAGGAAGTGTTGGTAAGACGACTACGAGAGAGATGATAGCAACGGTGCTTTCTTCTTGTGCACCGACGTATCAGACACAGGGAAATCAAAATTCGCAGATTGGTGTGCCAATGACATTGTCGCGGATGCCAAAGGATGTTGAATTTTCTGTTATTGAGATGGGCATCAGCGAAGAGGGACAGATGGAGATTTTGTCCAACATGGTAAAACCGCACATTGCTGTTGTCAGCAAGATTGGTGTTGCGCATATTGAGTTTATGAAGACGCAGGAGACCATTCGTGAACAAAAGCTCGCCATTAAGAATCATCTTCAGGAAAATGGTGTTTTATTTTTAAATGGGGATGACCCACTTTTGGCACAGGTAAAAGAAGAAACAGGTGTGAAGACCTTTACATATGGAGTAGATGAAAGCTGTGATTACCGGGCAGAGAATCTTCATCAGGAACATTATCAATATGTATATGAGTATGTACATGGAGAAAAAAGAGTGAAGGTTGTGTTAAATGCTCTGGGACGACACAATGTTGGAAATTCTCTGGTGGGACTCGCGATTGCAGACTATTTTGGCTATGATGTTGAGAAGGCTGCAGAAAGCCTGGCAGATTTTAAGGGACAGAGACAAAAACTGATTCATGTACCGGGAAAGTATACCATTATTGATGATACATACAATGCAAGTCCGGATTCCATGCGTGCAAGTCTGGATGTGTTGGAGGATCTGCAGGCAGAAGGAAGAAAGATTGCCGTACTTGGAGATATGTTTGAGCTTGGAGACCGGGAGACACAGTTTCACTATGAATTGGGACAGTATGTTGCGCAAAAGAAGATTGATGAGGTCGTGGTAATCGGAGAATTGTCCCAGCAGATTTTACAGGCGGTTGCGGATAGCGGCAGCGATTTGAAATGCTATTCATTCCATGATAATGGAGAGGTGGCTTTGTATCTTCTGTCTGTGATGCAACCGGATGATATTGTATTAATCAAGGCTTCCAATGGTATGAATCTAAAGGAAATTGTCAGCAATTTGTTAGGATAGGATATTTATGGCAAAAAAAGAAATGCAAAATGGTATGGAAATCATTGATTCTCATATAAAAAATCAGTCGTTTGCAAAGGTGTATCTCTTAGGAGGAGAGCAGGATTATCTGCGCAATCAGTTCCGGGATAAATTGGTTTCCTCGTTGGTTACTCCGGGTGATACCATGAATTACATTGTGTACAAGTCAGAACAGGCAAAACCGGAGAACATTTTGGAGTTTGCGAACACCCTGCCTTTTTTTGCTGAGCGTCGTGTCGTGGTCGTGGAGGACAGCGGATTCTTTCATAAGGGCAATGAGCGGATGGAAGAAGGCCTGCAAAACCTTCCCGATACAACCGTTATCATCTTTGTGGAAAAACAGATAGATGGTCGGTTAAAGCTTACGAATATGGTTAAAAAAATCGGTTGCTTTGCAAGCTTTGATGCACCCGGGGATGCCATGCTTCGAACCTGGCTTATCGGACGGTTTTCGTCGGCGGGATTGTCGGTGGATAAGGAAACCGTCCAATATCTGATTGATCATATTGGAACCAATATGTACAATCTGGCAAATGAATGCGAGAAATTGATTTCCTATTGTATCGATACAGGTGTGGTTCGCATTCAGGATATCGACAGACTTTGTGTGAACCAGGTCGAAGACAAGGTCTTTGAAATGATGGATGCCATTGTAGAAAAAAATAAACAAAAAACAATGCAGATTTACGATGATTTGTTAACTCTGCAGGAGGCACCGATGAAGATTCTGGCGCTGATTCAAAGACATTACATGATATTGGTGAAGCTTCGGTTTGCCAAGGATACAGGCACACCGTGGGAACAGCTTGCTCAGGTAGCAGGTATCCGTCCGTTTTTTTTGAAGAAATATATGAACCAATGTGAACGCTATACGTCCCAGATGCTTTTGGATGCAGTAAAACGATGTCAGAAAGCAGATGCGGATATCAAATCCGGCGCGATGCGTGATCGTTTGGCAGTTGAAATGCTGATTTTGGAATGTGTCATCTAAAATCAAAGGAAAATGTAAGGAGACATGCAGAAGATGAATGATGGGATTGTACAAATCGTTATCCTGGTGATAATTGTTGGATATGCCATAGGGGTAACTGCATGCTGTATCCGGATGACGAGACAAAGAAAAAAACAAGAAAAAGCGGATGCAGAGCTGGTCAAAAATGAGAAGGAAAATAACTGTGAAAAGACAGAAGAAACGGGCATCTACAGCAGTCAGCTTCTGTCCAGTATGAGTCATGATATCCGTACGCCGATGAACGCGATTATGGGCTTTGCAACCTTATTGTCGCATGAAGCGCATAATTCGGTAAAGGTTCAGGAATATGCACAGAAGATTATTACTTCCAGTCGTCATATGCTAAGACTGATTGATGAGGCCTTAGATATGAGTCAGATAGAGAGTGGAAATATCATTTTGAGGGCGAAAGAAGTATCCCTGCATGAATTGGTGGAAGAAATGACTTGTGCTCTTCGCCCACAGTTAAAAGAAAAGAATCATACCTTTCATATGCATATGGAACAGGTTCAACACGACTTTGTGATTGTGGATGCGGTTCGGTTAAAACAGATATGGATGAATCTGTTATCCAATGCAGTAAAATACACTCCGGATCGGGGAAGTGTTGACTTTGAAATCATAGAAGTTCCGCAAATGGGTCACACGGCATTGTATCAATTTATTGTGAAAGATCATGGACAGAATATGCCAAAAGAGTTTCAGGACCATATTTCCATTACGAAAAAACTGGTGGAGGTTATGGATGGAAGCATTCGTATAGAACGTGAGCAGGGAGTTGGAAACACCTATATCATGGAGCTTACGATTCCATTTGGACAACAACGTACGGATTCCCAATCTGCAATGAGTTTGGAACGGGATGTATTCAAAAATAAGCACATTCTGATTGCGGAAGACAATGCGTTGAATGCGGAAATTCTTGTGGAGCTGTTGAAGCTTGTGGGAGCAAGCTGTGAAACATACGAAAATGGACGTCAGGTACTGGAGGCCTTTGAAAAATCCCAAGCCGGTGTGTATGATTTGATTTTGATGGATGTCAGCATGCCGGTGATGGACGGATATGAAGCGGCGAGAGCGATTCGTGCCTGTGAACATCCGATGGCAAAGAAGATTCCGATTATTGCCATGACAGCGAATGCTCTGGCGGAGGATATAGAAGAATCCCTTGCGTCCGGAATGAATGCGCATCTGGCAAAACCGGTAGAAATGAGCGTACTTGGAAGATGTGTTCAAAAGGTGCTGAGTGATATCGGGAAAGAAGCTTCGTAGCTGTTAGCAGGAGGTACAAATGATAGTATTGCAATGGTGTAAAACGCAGATTATGTGTCTGATGATTCTGCTGTATATAGGTATCGTCTTTATCAAAGACGGAAATAGAATGAACAGGCTAACGCAAAAAACAAATTGCAACCGTCTGTTTGATATCATGTTTGTGTTGGCAGAATTTGGCGTTTTTTTTGATGGTATGACAGCGTGGAGTGTCAATTATCTTCAGCAAATTCCGCGAACACTTAACATTGTATTACATTTTGCCATGTTCCTGTGTTATGAGCTGTTTATGGTTGCATTGTTCTGGTATTGGGTGTCCATAACAACGGGGATTCCAAAGCGAGGCTGGGTGAAAGTTGCAAGTATCCTTCCAACCGCTTTGACGGTATTTTTCACACTGCTCTTTATGCCGAAACTTGAATTTTTGTCAGGGGAATATACCAATTACTCTATGGGTGCATCCGTATATATCTGTTTTGGCAGCGTTGGTATTTATTGTATTTTAACGATTGGGTTTATCATAGCCAGGTATCGGTATATTTTAAAAGAAAAGAAAATTGCGCTGTTGACAACTCTGGTTTTTATCATCCTGATTATGGCGATGCAAATTATATTCCCTGAGTGCCTGGTTTCCTGTATGGCGTGCACCATGGTCATTGTCAGCGTATATATCAATATGGAAAATCCGAATATTCACGGACTGGAGTTTTACCATCACGAGATGGTTATGGGTTTTGCGACTCTCGTGGAAAACAAGGATGACAGCACAGGTGGACATATCCGCCGCTCCTCTGCATATGCTGTTTTGATTGCCCGAAATCTGCGAAAAAATCCACGTTACAGAGTTCAAATCACAAAGGACTACGTTGAGAATCTGTCCAAGTCTGCGCCTATGCATGATATCGGTAAAATCGGAATTCCCGATGAGATATTGCAAAAGCCGGGAAAGCTTACGGATGAGGAATATACGAAGATGAAAGAGCACCCGGCCATCGGAGGGAAAATTATTCAGGATACCTTCGGACATTTGTTTGATGGCGAATATGCCAACATGGCATTTCAGGTTGCAAAATATCATCATGAAAAATGGAATGGCAAAGGATATCCTTGTGGCATAAAGGGCGAAGATATTCCTTTGTGCGCCCGCATCATGGCGGTTGCGGATGTCTTTGATGCTGTATCCGCGAAACGCTGTTATCGTGACGCCATGCCGTTAGAGGCGTGCTATGAGATTATCGAGAAGGGAAGAGGAACGGATTTTGATCCGGATATTGTGGATGCATTCATGATGAATCGTGAACAGGTGGAAGCGATTTATAATCAGGAACGTGCCGGATAGGTGCTGAATGGTTATGAGTGGTCGAGGATATTGCAAGGCAGTGAATCTGCCTTGTTTTTTTGTGGGATGAAATACCAAAAAAAGCTCCGGAATATCTTTATTTTTGTGAAAAATGACAACGTGTTTTGTGGCGGTTTTGGTGCTGTCGGGGGAGTATAATAAGTGTATCGTATAAATTGGGATTACTATGCCATTTAAGGAGAAAATATATATGAGGTACACACAGAAAAAAAAGAGAATACTTAGTTTTTTGATGGTGATGGT
>JBJENA010000061.1:0-11668 GCA_051879955.1 Wujia sp. | reverse complement strand
GAACTTCTAAGTTTCAAACATATGTCTATTCTTGTATTGAGAATCTAAATATATAATTATACTAATAACCTCTTACAATCCGGTCAGGGTATGAATAGTAACTATCAATCAAATATTTTTCAACGCATCGCGCAGATAATTCTCAGATTTTGTACGAAGCCTGGTCAATTTCACATCCACTTGGCTGTAATCAATCTCACTCACAGCATTTGCATAGATGTCTCCTGCAAATCTTCGGCTTTCCAAACCAAGAAGCTTACACAGGCTGTCAATACGGGAATTGCGGGAATTCGCCCCATTGCCAAACCGATTAAATGTCACAAACTTCTTGTGATGCAGAATACTAAACACCGAACCATGGAAGGAATCAGTAAGAATATACTCTGCATTTCGAATCAGATTGACAAAATCTGCTGCATCCACTTCATACAGTCTTTCATCGCCAAATGTCATATCTGCTTCTACAAAATTATCCAAAAATGGACAGGTCACAATCTTTAACCCGGTTTTATCGGCAAATGCCTTCGCTGCTTCACGGTGTTCTGTGTTTGTTCCCAGAAAATAGCAAAATACATAAGGCTCTTCGACCTTTTTATTTTCCGGTATCACAGCTGCCCATTCTTGCCTTGTCAAAAGTAAGGTCGGATCACAGACCACCTCCGGCTTTTTTCCGGTTAAATCTTCTATGATTCTGCCTCCTGCTAATTCTCTGGTGCTTAAGGCTTGGAACCGGTTCAAATACCTTGCAGTCCTTCTCTTTTGGAACCACGGAATCCGGCTGACACCAAAACTGGTCGCATAGGCAATTTTTGCCTTATCGTCCGGCGCAAATTCCAACGTGTAAAAATGACTACCCAGGTTGGATGGTAACCAGAGCTGATCGCTTCCGCAAAGAAACGCATCATATGCACTTGCACTATCCTTCTTCAAGGCTTCCCAACCAACATATGGTTTTGACAAATTCGTAAAATGGGTCTTTACGAAGTTATCAAAGTACTGATTTCTCTTTTTGACTCCCTTTGCAATCTCCGGATGTTTCGCTATCTCCCTGCGTTTCTTGCGTCCGGTTAATTTACCCTTGATAAAAAACGGATTAAAAAATCTTGGAAGACTCTGCAATAAAAACACGGGCGAGAGTTTTTTCTTGTACCGGATAATCTCTGTTTCATATCCTAATTCTTTTATTTTATAGTCCGTTGCCAATACCTGTAACTGGCTTCCGAAATTCTTCGTGTCATAACAGACACTTAGACCGATTTTTTGCATGCGCTCCTCCTGTAAAGCTCTGCCAACGTCTCAAAATACGTGACATCTGCAAATTCCTCTGTTGCAATCTTCTTACTATTTTTACTTAAGCGTTCATACTCTTCCTTAGACGCATATACCTTCTCCATCGCATCGGCAAGTCCTTCTATATCCCCCGGCTGAATCAAATATCCATTTTCACCATCGCGCACGGCTGCGCTGATATCTCCAACATCGGACGAAACAATCGGAAGACCATAACTCATGGATTCCAAAATCGCCATCGGAAGTCCTTCATTATAAGACGGAAGCACCATCATCTGACTTTGTTTCATCAGAGAAACCTTCTTCTCTCCATCCGTCCAACCTGCAAATTCGACATATTTATCCAACTGATATTTCTTACAAAGCGCATGTAATCGTTCTTCTTCCTGACCACTTCCTGCAATTACCAAATGAACATTCTCTGCCTTTTTTCGTTTTACCAAAAGCTTCATGGCACGAAGCAAGTCTGCAACACCCTTACGCGGAACCAATACTCCAAGAAACAATATCTGAAATGGGTCATCCTTCCATGCTACCGTTTCCTGTGGTATTTTTACTGTATTACTTACAACTACGGTTTTTGTTGTTGGTTCCATCTTCTTTACAGCCTCATTCCACTTGTTTCCAAGTACGATAAACCCTTCTGCTTCCCGAAGCATCTTTCGAACAACCTCTTTTTTTCTATCATTCATCGCAAGAAATCGTTTTTCAAATTCGGATCCGTGCAGATGAATCACAGTCTTTACCCCGTGCTTACGGCACATTTTATGAATCAGATTTTTACGAACAAAGCTTCCATGTGCTGACATATGAATATGTGCCACATCCGGATGCCATTTTCGAATGCATCGACGAATCTTTCCACTTGCTTTTATATAAAACAAAATCTGCTTAAACAAGGAAGTTTCCACATAGGTTGGAATAAAACGCATCTCAATTCCTTCCTGTTCCCAGTCATGTTCAAGCAGCTGCATCATTACACTGGTAATTCCTCCCTTTACAGATGGATCGTTTCCAATCAAAAGAACTTTTATTTTGTTATTGTCTTCTATTTTTTCTCGAATACTCTTCATAATCTTTTCCGTGTTACTTTCATAGCTTTTATAGGTTGTCTGACATGCCTTTTCATAGGATTTTTCCAAGTCCTCAAGGTCATGACATACCTCGATAATCCCCATTTCCTCGAACTGTTCCAAAAGTTGAATTTGATGATCATCCACATGCTCTCCATAACGGGCAAGTCTTGCCACTGCAATAACCTTTTTCCCTTTTTTTACTGCCCCGATAATCGCACCGGTTCCACCATGTGTAATCACGATATCAGCACACTCTTCCATTTTTGCAAATTCATCACGATTATAAAACTGTTTGCTTTGATAATTCTTTGGTACATAATCGCTGTATCCTGTCTGCGCACAAATCTTATCTGTTATTTTATTTTGTTCTACCAATTCATCTAACTTTTTGAGAAGTCGGTTAAATTGAAATTTCTGCGAACCAAGTGTAACAAATATCATACTAATATATACCTCCCAAGCATTCTGCATCCGGATAGAATTCTTTCATGCTCTCCCACTGCACATAAAAGTGGTCTGCATACTTATAAAGCAATTTCCCGGATTGCGTTGGCGATGTCACTTTCGCAAATGACTCAATATAAATGAGCTTCTTTCCCATCAGCTTCATCAACAAACATATTGGAATCATCGCCAACACGCCTGTACAGATAATGGCATCCGGTTTCTCTTTGATGTAGATCCACAACGACCGGATACATATCCACAGCATCTTCAAAGGAAATAGTTTTTCCTTTCGATTTACCTGTGGAACGTAATAGGTTTTGATGTCTTTATCTGCGGCATTGTATTTTGTTTTTTCTGTCAGTATCACACTGTCATATTCCTGCATCAGAGGTTTCAGCATGCAAAGTTGCTCGTAATGACCGCCTGATGAAGCAGCAAAAAACACTTTCTTCTTTTTGTTCTTTTTCATATTCTCACCTATCTTATATTCTAGGCATTCGCACCATACGACATTTTATGTGTTTTGTCAAAACTAAACATATATAACATTCAGCAGTATTCAAATTATGAATAAGATCAAAATGTTACGCGGTTCAACCTTCTTGATAAAACCCAGACGAGGGTTTCTTTCGGTTCGTAGTAGGATGAAAGAACGCCCAGGGTTTTTGGTTTTTTCTCCTGGATATATCCACCTTCGTTTGCATCAATCAAGATCTTTTCAGGTGTTATCGTCTCGTACAGATTTTGGCCTAGAAGCAGGCTTCCCTGGACAGAGGTCTGTACATAAGCGGCGCTTTGTATGCGTGTTTTTACTTCCTCCGAAAGCTGTGCGACGGCATCTGCCTTTGCGTTCGAAGTGTAAAGCACGTTTTTATGCGGTCCTTGGATGAAGTATGCATTGGCATTTATCTTCGTTCCCTTTTGTGTCTCTATCATTGCATCGGTAAGGACTTCAAAGGTTAGGTCCTCCAACGAAAAGATGTCACCCATTTTCACCTCTTTTATCTCTGTGAGTTGTTCCATCTGCTTTTTGCAGGATTGATAGGTCTTTTGCACCGATGTATTGGCTGTTGCAAGGAAGGTTTCTTCTTCCAGCTGCGGAATAATCAACTGTTTGATTTCTGGTTGATATTCCTGCATCAGCTTCGCAAATGCGCCTGCACTGCTGGGCTCATAGCTGGTAAGAATCCATGCATCAACCACTCTGTCATGTTTGTTCAGATATGCTTTTAATACCTGGTTGGATGCACTATATCCACCATCTATCACAACGAGATGACCTTGTCCATCCTCGAGCACATATCCGCTCATTGGACAATCATCCTCAGATGGTTTGGCAAGCTGTGTCATAATCCAGCCCATATCCTGTTTTTCTTCTACATTTTCACAATAATATATATGATACCCATTTACGCTTTCGCGATACCAGTAGCCATAACGCTCCTGAAGTTGTGCTTCAATGGGACTTTTTTCTCTCGTAATCACAAACTGACGTCCTTTTTCCTTTGCATAGAAAAGGACATATTCATAATCCGGTTTATCTCCTATCATCTCATCGGCGATTCGCTTGTCAAACCCGTCAATTTCTGTAATATATTCTGCATAGTAATTTCTTCCATACAGATTTTTTATCTCACCACTATATTCTCTTGCTTCCACTGCCAATTCAATCGGCATGATACAATTCGGTTTTGAATCGTATTTAAAAAGTGCCTCGCAAACTGCCTTGGTATTTTGTGGTATCTTATGGTCATTTTGCTTTCCGGTTAATACCCCCGATTTGTAGACATTGTTTCCCTTACAGACAACCAGCAGGCACACCAAAGCAAGTGCAATCACGCCGATTATCCTGCATTTCTTTCGTTCCAATAACTTTGTGACAGCCGTCGCAATCACCAATCCATTTGGCAACATCCAAAAGAGTCTCCAGTAGATAATCCGCCGAAAAATATAATGATACAAAACAGGATTCACAATCACAAATAGAATCAGTAACAAAGGATAAATCAGTGCCTTACGCATATCCTTTTCCAAAACCGTCAATACGAGCACAGCACAAATCGTCAGCACCAAAAAGATGCTCCCTCTGTAATAATCCTTTATGAAACTAAGTATTTCCAAACACAAAGCCTTACTCATTTGCGCCTACTCCATAAATACATTGATGCCATATAAGCATACATTAATGAATACTGGTAACCACATCTGCAAACAGATGGTTATTTTTCGAAATCGAATGGCATATACGAGTCCGAAACATCCTGCCAAAATCGCACCGAGTATGATGCCCATACCCGAACACAAACACAAGGCAAGCTCACCGAGAACAAGCAAAACCACCCAGCATTTTACGGTTTCCTTTTGCTTATACGCATGATACATACGTAAAAACAGCAGCATCAAAAACAACACACCAATGGTTGATACTACAGCTTTCCCCTGCCACAACCGTATCATCGTAAAGGTTTCTGCATTCTTATCACTGTAATTTCCGTATATCAATATCCATACACAAAGTCCAACAAAGATACAGCGATTGACAAATTCCTTTGTTGAGACAGCATCTGAGAGCTGCCATAACAGGCAAAACAATAACATCAATAAATAAATCGGCAATATCGTGTGTGCAAAGATGGTTGGCATCACACCGGTGCACAGCGCACCCAATGCAAGAAATACTGCCCACGGAGATGTTACATCCTTGATTAATTCCCCCTCCCACACGGTAAGTGCTTCACCGGTTGCCGGGTTTGTCAAAAACATCCGGTTGGTTCGCAGAATATCCACTGCATTGACTACAAATCTTGAATCATCTGCATCGGTATATTGCATCACATAATTCTTGTACAGGACAAACATCAAAAGTCCGGCTAAAAGAATCGCCGCAATCCACTCCCAAACATTGCCTGGATAGGCAGCCATTTTCGGTATACAACGTGTATTTATCGCATATATAATACAAAATACAACGAATATTGCCATCGCGATAACAACTGCAGTAAAGCTTATCTTGAGCATTACCAAAGGAACGGTAATGATTTCACAAACTGCCCAAATCGCAATCATCCCATATACGTAGCTTGCAGTGATAGTTACCTTTTGTCTGCATAAGTGTAGCACTCCACCACCCACTAAAAGCGGGAGAATACCCAACACCAAACATGATAAAATTAGATTTGTTATTCCAATACTCATTCCTATTGTCCACCGTCTGTAAATACAGTTACCACGGTTTTACACAAAATCTTAAAATCCAACCACAAGCTCCAATTATCGATATATTCGCAGTCCATACGAACAACGTCCTCAAAATCTTGTACAGTATTTCTTCCATATGCCTGCCACATACCGGTAATACCCGGACGCATGGTCAAACGTCTCTTGTGATGTCCCTCATATTCCTTGAACTCGTTGACCGTTGGCGGTCTCGTTCCAACCAGGCTCATATCACCCTTTAATACATTGATAAACTGTGGCAGCTCGTCAATACTCGTTTTACGGATAAATTTTCCAACCTTTGTTATACGTGGATCATCCTTCATCTTAAACATAAGACCGTCCATCTCATTTTGCGCCATCAATTCTTTCTTGCGTTCTTCCGCATCCAAATACATCGAACGGAATTTATAGATATAAAAATATCTTCCACCCTTTCCGACGCGCTTTTGTTTGAAAAAAATCGGTCCCGGAGATTCCAGCTTTATCGCCGGAGCTACAAAGAGAAAAGCAATTCCCATAATCAACATACCTACCAACCCGCCAAGGATGTCGATGACACGTTTGATTGCAAGCATCTTGTATGGATAGATGCGATGTGCAAAGGTTGCAACTGCAGAACCGTTCATGGACCCCATCGTCATATCATAACCATCAAACATCTCCAAAATATCCACCTTCAAATGTACGGTTACGCCCATATCCTCCAGTTGTTCCACCAACTTTGGAAGCTGGTCTCTCTTATCCGGGCCAAGATCCACAAAAACCTCATCCGCAATTTCTCTACGGATATAGTCAAGCATATTCTCACAATTTGCTACAACCGGAATATCGAGCACTCTTTGTCCTACCATATCCGCATCTACCAAAATAAGGCCAACCAGATTACGCATCCAATCTTCGCGTGTGTTCATTTTGGCAATATAGTCTTGCGCGCGTTCCTTGGTTGTAATCATCATCATCGTAATTGCATTTTTTCCTTTTCCTCTGTGAAGCAGGACGTTTTTTACAATCAATCTTGTAATCCACATAAACACCGTAGCAAATACAAGCATCAACACAAACACACCACGAGGGAAATACTTTGAAGTTGGACGTAGCAATTCACATATTGCAATCACACAGGCAAACACCACATTTTTCTTGATGACCGCAGCAATTTCCCTGAATTTTCCACGTCCGGTGAAATTTTGTGATTCGGAGTAAATCAACACGAGCACAATGTACGCAACAACAACAGTTACAAATTTCTCCACAATTCGGGGCTGCATACGTGCTTCATTGTATCCCTTGTAAAGTCCTAACCAGAGATAGCCGGACAAAAAGTACGCACCCAAGACACATAACGCATCCGTGATAAATAATATGAAATTCTGAATTCGTTCTTTTGTTCGATTCATTTTGTTTCCCTTTTCTCTATTTCCTTGGACGATTCTTCGCACGGCTTCTTCGAATCTCATGCACCTTATCCTTGACATTTCTGGCCAAATTGGCCGGAGGAGAGGTGACAAGTCGCGTCCATTTTTCGCTGGCCGGACGCATCACTGCAAGCTGTGCTTCAAGATTCTCTACATGCTGTTCCAGCCCTTCCATATAGGCGGTATGTGTCTTCATGCCATCACTGTAATCTACCATCTCCATTACATATCTACGCATGTAATCCGCATCACCAAAGACATAATCCTGGAAATGCCTTTCCATCGCATCAAAACCTTCAATATCCTCTTCTTTCAGTCCACAGCCGACGAAAAACTGCGTTCTTGTCAGCGTTGTATGTCCATCCATACAGAATTTATAGAAATAATCCAGGCTTCGATATTTCAGATAATCCACCGGAATGGCAAAGTGAAATACCCACTCATAATCGATACAGACATAGCCTGTATCCGTTTGTATCAGATTGTCAAATATCATATCCACATTCGAAATTTCAAATGCATTTCCCGTAAGATTGCTCTTTCCAAATACCTTCTCAAACTCAGATGTTGCAACAAATTCTTTTGGTTCACATGAAGAAGCAAACACATCGTCTAAGGTATCTCGAACTTCCTGCATAAATGCTTCCTGCGTCATATTTTTCATGGAACACAAAAGCTGTTCTTTCAGATTTGTGCCCTGTACATAATCAAAGCTTACACTTTCCTCTTCCCATACTCCTCGAACACATGTGGTATGAAGGAATATCTTATCTAACTGTTCTTTGTTTTCCTTCATCGCCTGAACATGCAAAATGGCAGTTTTTTCTATTGCTTTTTTGTAAACAATCTGTTCCGGCTTATTTGCAATCATGGTTGCAATCTGAAAATCCGGATTTCTTCCTCGATTGTACTTGGCATAGATATTTTTTTGTGACACATCCGCCTCTTCATTCCCCGCTATAACCAGGAAAGAATTTGCCATGTAATCAATCATGCCATCTTCACACAACTGATCATAGACTGCTTCCTCATCAAACATCTTATATCGTTTTCTGTCATATGCAGAGGATATACTTCGAATATCCCCCTTCTTAGGCAGATAGGTGTCCGAATATATCACACTTGGCAATTTATAATCCGGCATCGGATAGTAAAAGGCTTGGTTTCCATATCCATTTCTTGTAAGCAATCTTGCAAGCTCCGGCTTCGTAAATGTCTGTACGAAGTCCACATTTTTATATCCGCTGATTCCATCATAGAAGCCTCCGGTGTGGTCTTCCATTGCACCTGCAAAGTACTTCAATCCAAATCGATTCTCAATCGCAATTATCAGGATTCCCCCCGGCTTTAACATCTCTTTAATCTTCGTGAGCATCGCATCGAACGGTTGCTCGCTTTTGATGTAGCATGGCGAATATTCCAAGACACCAATCAAAGTAATTACATCATACTTCTCCGGAAGGACTACATCCTCAAAATTCCCTACCATGATTTCAAAGTTATCATATTTACGATTTCGATTTGCATTAATCAAAGATCGCTTCTTGGAAAGCTCTACACACTGTACAAATTCTGCCTTCTCACACAGCACACCGGTCATAGCTCCACATCCGGACCCAATCTCCAAAACACGTGCGTGCTCTCCAAAATCCATCCAGTCTAAAAGATTGTGACGCACCTTGGACAGATGGTAGAGCACCGGCCAGCGGTCGTCTGCCTTAAGGATTTCCTCATAGGTTTCATGAGTTTGCACCATCTGAAGAATCTCATCTTCGATTTCGCCGTCACAGTACAGGTCCTCGCCCTTGTAATATGTCAGATTCAATTTCTTTTCTATATCCGCAGGAATCATGTTTTCTCCTTTTTTTACTACTTTTTTACTACTAACGCACATCTTGTATGTTTCACAGTTTCACCGCTGGAACGCTCTCGCTGCCTTCGCCTCGCAGCGGTACTAAATTCGTGTTTCACACTCATTAAGTGCCGGCGGGCTCAGATGCACCAGCTTGCGAAACTGTGAAACATACAGGATGTGCTGTAATTGAACAAATCCGCATATCATAAAATCAAAGTTAGAAAACCATTATTAGCGTATTATATATTCTCTACCTTGATTTGTGAGCCCATATCGTAATAGCCCACCGTGTTTTTGTCGGAGATAACTGTAATGTTGCACACATCATACAGTCTGTGGTGTACCACGAAGTCTCCGGCTTCGTATCCGGTACATCCTAGGGAAAGTAAATAGTCCCCTCCTTGCAGGCTCATCTTCTGCCGGAACGTAACCTCCATGTTTTTGCTTGGATCAAAGTTGACCTTTTCGTACATGGTGTTGGTTCCTGTGATTTCAGTGCCATGTTTGTCCTTGATGGAAAATGCAAATATCGGCATATCGACATGCTCGTGCATATGAACCTTCACCTTTATGCAAAATTCATGGTCTTTTTCTACCGCATCCGTCAGATTGCCCTGTTCATCGAAGATGGCATAATCTATAATTTCCAATTTTTTGTCTCCATACTCTGTCGTATCAGGATTTTCGTGAAGTTGACTCTTCCAAAGTTTTCCATCTAATTTCGATGCATCTATCTTCACGACTTCCGGTTCTTTTCCACTTTGTATAGCTTCTACATCTAACTGGCCAACCAGGAGCTTTTTGAACATATCAACCATCTCCTTTGGTTTGCCTTCCGATACCTTTTGCCCCTTATTAAGAAGCACTACATTGTCACAATATTTGCTGATGCTCGACAGGTCATGACTTACAAACACAATGGTCTTACCCTGTTCTTTAAACTCTTCAAACTTCTTGTAGCATTTCGCCTGAAAAAATACATCTCCAACAGACAATGCTTCGTCGACAATCAAAATCTCCGGTTCAATGTTGATGGCAACCGCAAATGCCAGTCGGACAAACATACCGGATGAATAGGTCTTTACCGGTTGATGGATGAAATCACCGATATCGGCAAAACTTAAGATATTATCCAATTTTGCGTCGATTTCTTCCTTTGAAAATCCTATCATTGTTCCATTCAGATACACATTTTCAAGTCCTGTATATTCCATGTTAAATCCGGCGCCAAGCTCCAGCAGTGCACTGATTCGTCCATCAATTTCTACTTCTCCCTGAGTTGGATTTAACACCCCGGTAATGATTTTCAAAATCGTCGACTTTCCGGCACCATTGGTTCCGATGATTCCCACACACTGCCCTTTTTTGATATCAAAGCTCAAATCATTTAGGGCATAGTGTTCTTTGTATTTTACCTTTTTCGAAAAACCAAGTGCTTCCTTCAACCGGTCTGCCGGCTTATCATACAGCTTATATAATTTTGATACGTGATTTACACGAATTGCATATTCCTGTTTCACCATAATCTCCTAGAGCACATCTGCAAAATGCACTTTCAACTTTTTAAATACTGCGGTTCCAATCCATAAAATTGCGATTGTGAACATCCAAAAATAAACCGTCCACCAGGCGTCCTCCCAGAACCATTGTTTCAGTATGACTGCGTTTCGAAATCCCTGTACGATGTAATACACAGGATTTAATTTAAATACCGTTACAAGTACCGGTGAAATCGCCGACAATGTATTCTCTGCATCCCACATAATCGGAGTTACCCAGATACCGATTTGAAGCAGAATATTAATCACCTGTGACAAGTCCCGGAAGAAACAGACAACCGCAGAAGTCAAATATGATAACCCCATCACAAGCAGGAAAGAGCAAATCATATAATACAGAAGCTGTAAGCTGTATACATCCGGATGATAGCCATATGCCCATGCCAATACAAACAATATACCGACAAAGAATACGTGGACAAACAAGGCACTTATCACCTTTACCACCGGCAAAATCCGAATATTGAAGACAACCTTTTTCACCAGATAACTATAGTCAAGCATCGCCGCTGTTCCACCGTTTAGACTCTCCGAAAAATAAAACCATGGAATCAGTCCCGCCATCAGCCACAGGATATATGGATATTCCATATCCTGACCGGCACGCAGTCCGATCTGAAATACGAACCAATACACAAGTGTTGTGACAACAGGCTGGATAAACGCCCATATCTTGCCCAGATAGGAACCCGCATACTTGGTTTTGAAATCATTTTTTGCAAGTGTCCAAATCAATTTCCGGTTGTTATAAAATTCTTTTACGAATGTATCATTTTGTTTCATAGTGTTTCCTACAGTGATTATTTC
>JBJENA010000060.1:0-11902 GCA_051879955.1 Wujia sp. | reverse complement strand
TCTGTGATGGTGTAAGTACATCAATGAGTCTCTTGTGAGTTCTCTGCTCGAACTGTTCTCTGGAATCCTTGTACTTGTGAACAGCTCTAAGAATCGTGATCTTCTCAACCTTTGTTGGCATTGGAACAGGACCGCTTACCTTTGCTCCTGTACTCTTGATCGTATCGATGATCTGCTTTGCAGCCTGATCGATTAACTTGTGATCGTACGCCTTCAATGTGATTCTCATTACTTGACTTGCCATAAAAAAAGCCGCCTCCTTTTCGCACTTTTTGTAGTACGACAAGTGGTGACTGTACAACTTTCCCGTGTGTTTCTTATCGTAACTCATACTCACATGAATCATGATAATCCATCCATCACGTCATCTCCGGCTCACCCCGGATGGTTATTTCGTACAGTGACTTGTCGCCAGTTATTTTTAATTGACATTCGCTCCACGAAAAACCCGCAATTTCTTGCGGCAACCTCCGCTTCTACGCTATCAATGTCACAGCAAGGGCTATTATATACGATGATTGCGTAGAATGCAAGCCTTTTTTTTATTTTTTTATTTTATATCTTTTGCATATAACACATGCTCAAATTCATCATCCAATCCGTCCAGCATATCAATATACACTTCCGCCAATCGATGTTTCCACTCAGGAAAGGATTGTATTTTCTTTATTACAGAATCAGAGGTCTGATTGGAAGTCTGAACTCCTGTCAGGAAATAATCACTATTCTTTCCAAACAATTCTGCAAGCATGACCAATCGTTCCGTTGTAATTCCTCTTACTCCTCTTTCCATATTTGATATATGTGATGGTCCCACACCCAGTTTTTCTGCAACAAACTCCTGTGTATATCCGCAGTTTTTTCTCGCTTTTCTTATTTGTTGTCCAATAGAACGTTTTGAATCCGATGTCATAAGCTTTTTCTCCTTTCTTCGACATCGTAGCATTGAATTTTTTGCAAGTTAACAATCTATCTGAAAAGTTTATAATCTTCTTGAAAGTTTTTCCGTTTTTTTATTATTTATTCGAAACAAAGTTTTCAGAGAGGTAAATTTTTACAGAGATTTTTCAATCAAAACAACCATTTGGCTTTACCACTGTACCATTGGCGCAAATCATATATACATTTGATTTTCTTCCTATATAATAAGTTCAGAAACCTGCTCACTCTCTTATCTACTTTCTCATTTCTATCTTTTCACTTTTTCTGCAGGTCAAAAAAGCTGTTCACTTTCCTTCTATATATAATAGGAAAGTAAACAGCTTTCTTTCATTTTATTTATAGTTATTCAACGACATCCGAATTATTCTATAAAACTCCCGGCTTCTCCTGCGCGACAAGTAAACACAAGATCCATCATCCATATGTAAAAAATAACCATCTGTCCACTCCACATGACACAAATTCACAAGATAACATCTATGTGTTCGATAAAAATTTCTATGACACAATTCTACCTCGAGTTCACAGATATTCTTCTGTATTGAAAAAACTCCATGTTTGGTATGAACATACACTTTATGTCTGTCCGTTTCAAAATATACGATATCGCGAAGGTGAAACATCAAAATCCCCGACATCGTGCGAATCACGTATTTTGAATTATCCTTCGCAATCTCATGCATTGCATCCGACAAATTATCATAGAGTCGTTTCTTTGTATACGGTTTTGTAAAATATCGAAACGCATGCGCCCGAAGTGCTTCGTCCAGATAACAATCATCGATACTTTGTATAAACAAAAGCACACTTGGATTTCGTTTATACAATTCTTTTCCGATATAGATTCCGCTCCTTCCGGAAATTTCCACTTCCAGAAAAGCAATATCTACATAGTATTCTTCCCCCAGCAGTTGTTCTCCATTGGTATAGATATGCACCTGTGGTATTTCCAATCTATGACGATTAAAATATTGTGTAATCCACTCATACAGACGCAGATTCCATGTTCTATCATCATCACAAATCACAATTACCATTTCTTGTCTATATCATCTGTTTCTTTTTTCTGATTCCGGAAACAATCATAATCACAAAGATTACAAACATTGCAAAACAGAAAATCAAATATCCCAATGATTTTCCAAAGGTTTCTGTGGCATCAATTGTCACCCTGTAAATTTTCATATCTGCGTCGGTAATCCCCGCATCAGCCAGCACCTTATCATAATACCCTTGTATTTCAGAATCCATGGTGTGAATCTTTCCCTTTACTTTCAACGACTTGGACAATCCCAGATTCGGGTTCGAATCCCCTGCATTGATATACGCCCAGGTCTGCGCATAGATATCACTGAGTTTTTCAATCATCTTTTTATTCTTTACCGTCAGGGAAATCACTGCACCTGAATCCAACCATACAATATAATGCTGATCCTTACCAACCGGAATGAAATTCACCGTATGCTTGGTCCATGCATAATTCGCAAGTACAGCATCCACATCCACACTCACATATTGATCTTTTTCCACCTGATTATTTTGGTCAAGCTGATTCAAATCCTGTGTGCGATTGAGCAAAATATCCATATCGCTGATAAGTAAAAATACAAACAAGACGCCAAATAGCAATGCGCCGAATACGCCTCCCAAAATTTCATTTGTTTTCTTTTCTTTCTTCATCCTTCTCTTCCTCCTAAATTCCTCTCTTACTCAACTGCTTGTGATCAATCCGTATCTAACAAATTGCAAATCGTTGGTTTAATCTGCAATTGTTCGCAAATCTCCATCACCTCCTGTTTCGCCTGATTACGCTTTTGTTTTGGAATTCCTGCTTTCACTGCACGAATTAGCAAATTCTTAGGCGAATGTGCAAGATCCACAAACTCCAACACCTGCGTCTTATATCCACGATAGGTTAACATATCTGCACGTATCGCATCCGTTGCAAGTGCTGCCACACGTTCTTTTATGATACCATGTCGCATCAAGGCTGGCATGACTGTTTTTTGCAGTTGTGCATTCACTTCATGCTGACAACATGGCACTGACAAAATATATTTCGCATTCCAATTTACTGCATTTTGTAGTGCATAATCGGTCGCTGTATCACACGCATGTAAGGTTACGACCATATCCACCTGCATATCTGTTTCATATCCGTTGATGTCACCAAGTTCAAACCGAAGATTTTCATATCCGTATTTTTTTGCTGCGAGATTGCATTTCTCTATGATATCTTCTTTTAAATCCAACCCGATGATATTCACCGCACGCCCTTTTATTTCTACAAGATAATAATAAAGAATAAATGTAAGATAAGACTTTCCGCAGCCAAAATCAATGATATTCAACGTCTGTTTCGTCTCATCTTTCAAGATGTCATCCACAAGCTCCACAAATCGATTTATCTGTTTGAATTTGTCATACATGGAAGCAACCACCTTTCCCTCTTTGGTAAATACTCCCATATCTACCAATGGTGCAATTACGGTACCTTCCTGCAAAAGATAATGTTTTTTACGATTTTGTCCTTGTTGGTTTTCCTTTGTTGTAATCACCTTCATATCTTTTGGACGCTTTCCAACATGCTTCAAAAACCTTCCCTTTTTGGTTATCTTAAAGCTATATTCCATGTCTTCCGTATAGATATGTAATTGTCGGAACCCTTCCGGAAAATATTGCGCAATCGCATCACATAAAGCCCGTGGTTCCACATTATTCTGAAACACCTGTTTCTCCGTATAACACGAAAAGTGATAGAGTTCTTTGCCCTTTATATTGCGAAGCAATGCTTCTACCTTCCGATACTTGGATGAAGCAACCGGTGCCGAAAACAACACCCGAACTGCCCCCTCCAGACTATCCTGTATTTCTTCTTTTATACTTTTCATATGCTCCCCATTCTCACTTTTAGAATAGAAAAAGGCTGTATACTCTCATACACAGCCTTTTAAATCTCTTATATTTTACTGAAGCAATGATTTTTCTAATTCATTTGCAAGAGCAAGTGTCTTTTCCAAAGTCTCTTTTACTTCATTGATACTTCCAAGATATTCGCCTGCTTCTGTATTGGTCTGTCCTATCTGCTCTGTAATCGCCTTCAATGTCTTCGTGATTGTATTCAATGCACTGTCAATTTCCTTTGCAGAACTACCACTGTCATTGGAAAGCTTACCCATCTGTGAAGCCACAACGGAAAATCCTCTACCGGCTTCTCCACTTCTCGCTGCCTCAATGCTCGCATTGAGTGCAAGAATATTCGAGTGATTTGCATTGCCCTTGATCTTATTTACAATCGTAGCTGCAGACTTTACATTGCCCTCAACTTCTGTCGTCTTGTCTTCCATATCCTTCAAAGTACCAAAGATATTCTCAAATCCATTTACAACCTCTGTAATCGATTCTTCGATGGACTCGATAGATTGCTTGAATTCGTTTGTTGCCTCGCGGATACGCTCCTTGTCAGCTGCAGGTTGTGTACAGGTGATGATACCTACCACCTTTCCATATTCTTTGATAGGAACTAACACACCTTCAAATGCAACACCCATAACTTCTTCCGGAAGAAAATTGTGTTTTTTCATGCCTGTAGCAAGTACCTCATCCATAGCACCACTTGGATCTTTGAAAGCAGTTCCAACATGCATAGCCGGTTGCTCACCTGCCGGAATCGCATACCCCTGTACGATTCCCTCCGCATCAATCACTGAAATATAACTATTTTCTCCCGCCATGTCATGAATGATCGGTAACAATTCAATCAATGCGCTTAATTTTTCATTCATACTTTATGCCCTCCTCATAATGTTTTTCCATACTTCCGTTCGCATGTCTCATAACAGATATTATATCATTTCATACCGCATTGCGCTAGTCATATATTGCAAAAAATAAAGAGTTGTTTTCTTACATCAGCGGAGCAATCAATCTTAATATACTCTGCCCAAATCGCTTCCACATGCCATAAGACTGTGTCTCCTGTGCCGTCACTTCGTGACACACCTTGAGTGTTTGCAGATAATCCTCTTTAATCTCATAAATCACGCTGGAATGAAACATCCACACACCACATTCAAAGTGAAGATATAAACTTCGATAATCAAAATTGACAGTTCCAACGGTCGCTACCTTATCATCTACAACTACCGTTTTTGCATGGATAAAGCCAGGCGTATATTGATAGATTCGCACACCTGCTGCAATCAACGTCGCATAATACGATTGTGTTACCATATATACCAGTTTCTTATCCGGAACCCCAGGCGTAATGATACGCACATCAATTCCACTTTTTGCCGCCAGGCAAAGTGCGGTAACCATTTCATGATCAATAATCAGATACGGAGTTGTGATATAGACATAATGCTTTGCCTTATTGATCATATTCAGATAGATATTCTCGCTGACAATCTCATCGTCCACCGGCGTATCTCCATAAGGCTGGATATATCCATCCGAATAAAACGGTTCATTTTGGTATATATTTGGTTCATACGCGGAATAATCATCCTTTTGACCAGTCAGCATGAACCATGTCTGCAAAAACATCAAAGTCAGATTCCAGACTGCTTCGCCCTTGAGCATCACACCGGTATCTTTCCAATGTCCAAACCTGCAATTTACGTTGATATATTCATCTGCAAGATTAATACCTCCGGTAAATCCTACATATCCATCGATGACCGTAATCTTTCTATGGTCCCGGTTATTCTGCCTCAGATTTAAGAATGGCCCAATGGGGTTGAAGGCTGCAACATGGATCCCCCGTTCTTCCATATCTTTATTGAATCTCGAAGGAATCCACATAGAACAACCAAAATCATCATATATTAAACGCACATCCAAACCTTCGGCTGCTTTTTTCTCCAGAACCTCCAAAATGCGATCCCACATCTGTCCTTCCTTTATGATGAAATATTCCATGAAGATAAAATGCTTCGCCTGTTCTAATTCATATAAAAGCTGCTCGTAATTTCTCTCACCAAGAGGAAAATACTGCACCGATGTATTCTTATATACCGGAAATCCTGCTGTCTTTGAAATATAAGTGGACTGTACAGCTGCACTTTGCGACAACTGTGCAATCTCTCTTTGCCGTTTTGCATCCTTTGGCATATAGACAAACATATCCAGATGATTCTGCGTTGCTTCCTTTACAAACTTCATACGGGTTCGATTTCCCGCAATCGAGATATACAGCAATCCACCAACCACGGGAGCCATCATGACAACGAGCACCCAGATAAGGGTATAGGCAGGATTCTCATCCTTGTTCACTAAATACAACACCACAGATGCAGACAGCACAATCGCTGCAGTCTTCCAATACAGAATATATTGTTTGGTAACACCATAAAACCATATCCAGAAGAAAACCTGCAACAAAAGCAAAAGCACAACCACGGCAACCTTCGTCACATAAACAGTTGTCGTCTTGCTCTGGGTTCCTACCTTATTTTTAAATTCTGTTTTCTGGGTCTTTGCCATAGAAATCACACCCTTTTATTCTTTAAACCAACGTCCGGATGCCCCACATGGAAGAATGAGCCCACTCTCCTTCACCGGCAATCCAATTTCCTCAGAGACAACCTGCCCACCGAATTTCTTCTGCACCTCCGTCCCAATCATGTAGGTCAATACCGATGGAGCCAGACCGGTTGTATAAGAATTTACAAGGAAGAACAATGGTTCATCCGAAAGAAGCTGACTTGTCAGCGCGATAAACGGATGAATTTTCTCTTCCAGTTTCCAGATTTCTCCCTTGGGTCCACGCCCATACGATGGCGGATCCATGATAATACCATCATATTTGTTACCACGTCGAATCTCTCGCTCTACAAACTTTACACAATCATCTACCAGCCAGCGAATCGGCGCCTCTTCCAGACCGGAAGCGACTGCATTTTCCTTCCCCCAGCCTACCATACCTTTAGAGGCATCCACATGTGTTACGTGTGCGCCCGCTTTGGCTGCAGCAAGGGTTGCACCACCAGTATATGCAAAAAGATTCAAAACCTTGACAGGTCGGTTTGCTTTTTTTATTTTTTCGGAAAACCAATCCCAGTTAACTGCCTGCTCAGGGAACAGTCCTGTATGTTTAAAGGTGAATGGCTTTAAATGGAATGTAAGCTCCTTGTAGTTGATTGTCCACTGCTTTGGAAGATCATGAAACTCCCATTCACCACCGCCCTTGTTACTACGGTGATAATGACCATTGAGCTTCTTCCATGCAGGATTCTTTCTGGGAAGATCCCATAATACCTGCGGATCCGGTCGGAGCAGGATATAATCTCCCCAGCGTTCCAGTTTCTCTCCTTTGGAGCAATCTATGATTTCATAATCTTTCCATCCATCTGCAACCCACATAACCTATTTCCTTTCATTTCTATTAGAAAAAGGGCGAATTACGCCCTTATCCTATTTACCAGTCTCTTTTCTCGATTGGAATATATTCCTTATGATGTCCAACAAACTTATATGCAGGACGAATAATCTTACCCTTATTTACCAGTTCTTCGATACGATGTGCGGACCAGCCGGATATTCTGGAAATCGCAAAAATCGGAGTAAAGATTTCCATCGGAAGCTTCAACATTGTATATACAAATCCACTATAGAAATCTACGTTTGCACATACCGTCTTAAAGGTTCTTCTGTGCTTACTAATCAAATCTGCTGCAATCCGCTCTACGCGGTCATACAATGCAAACTCCTCCTGCAAGCCCTTTTCCTCTGAGAGCTTCTTTGCATATTTCTTAAGGATTACCGCACGTGGGTCAGAATCACTATAGACTGCATGACCCATACCATAAATCAGTCCGGACTGATCAAAGCCCTTTCTGTCAAGCAGGCTCTGCAGATATTCTGCAATCTCATCTTCGTTTTCCCAATCCTTGACATGCATCTTCATATCATCAAACATCTGTTGCACCTTGATGTTTGCACCACCATGCTTTGGCCCCTTGAGGGATCCAAGGGAAGCAGCCACTGTTGAATACGTATCGGTTCCGGTCGAAGTCAATACATGCGTGGTAAAGGTTGAGTTATTACCACCACCATGCTCTGCATGAATGACCAGACAAACATCAAGTACCTTTGCTTCCAAATCTGTATATTTACCATCTGTACGTAATAATCTAAGAATATTCTCAGCAGTCGAAAGCTCCTGCTTTGGTCTGTGAATGACCAGACTCTTATCCAGATAATAGTGTCTGTATGCCTGATATCCATATGCAGCCATAACCGGGAACTGCGCAATCAACTGCAGGCACTGCATCAATACATTTCGAATATCCAGATTGTTTGGATCCGGGTCATAGGTATACAGTGTCAATACGCACTTTTGCAGGACATTCATCATATCGCGGCTTGGTGCCTTCATGATAACGTCACGGTTAAAGCTTTCCGGCAGCTGACGAAGCTCGCCAAGCACATTGATAAAGCTCTCAAGCTGTGCCTGACTTGGTAGCTCACCAAACAACAACAAGTACGTAGTTTCTTCGAATCCATACTTGCTGTTACGGAATCCCTGTACCAATTCCTGCACCTCATATCCCTGGAAATACAACTCACCTGCAACCGGAATACGGTGTCCATCTACAACCTTAAATCCGATAACATCAGATACCTCCGTCAAACCCGTCAAAACGCCTCGTCCATTGGAATCACGAAGTCCTCTTTTTACATTATATTCTTCATACAGATTCAGGTCTATCTTTCCAGAGTCATTACAAAACTGCACATATTCATCTAAGATTTGATCAAATTTGATATCTGACATGCTATCATCTCCTTACTGTCATCTCACATATACGTGTGATTATAACAAAATCAAGCATAAATCACAAGTTTTTTGCAATATTTATGAAAAAAACAAAGGATTAGATATCGATAATGTATTTTTCAAAAGCATTTATGACTTTTGTTTCCTTGTACATGCTTTCTCGTTTGAAGTCCCTACCATAATTGATATGCACATGTCCATGTGCAAACAGCGATGGTTTATACGTATCTAACACCTCGTAAAATGCCTGAAACCCTGTGTGCGGAAGATCCTCACTGTCGTTGAGTCTGTAAGCCGGCGAATGAGTTACCAGAATATCCACTCCGCCTACCTTTTTGATTTTCCTATGCAACTTACGGATCCGTTTTTTCATCTCAGCTTCCGTATATTGGTACTTCCCGAAGTTATAACACATGCATCCACCCAGACCCATGATTCGCACACCCTCATGCACATAGATATCATCATCTATGCAGATACATCCATCCGGCGGTGTATCATCATAGCAATAATCATGGTTTCCATGAATATAGAGCACCGGTACCTTGGCAAACGTTGCTAAAAAAGATAAAAACTGAGGTGCCAGATCCCCGCAGGAAATAATCAAATCGATTCCATCTAATTTACTTTTTTCAAAAAAATCCCAATAATATTTGGACTCTTCATCCGCCAGTAACAAAATCCTCATTTTAACTAATCCTCATTCTGTACGTCAACACCCTTTTGCTCCACGATGGACTTTGCCTCATCAATCATCGCTTCCACCTTCGGAATATCCCCTACGATGCTATCCACCAGCCAGTTCATATTCATAATCTCTTCCGGCAACATATCCTGACCCTCTTCGCTTTTGATCTCGCCATCCTGCGACCGGACCATTCCCTGAAACGGACTCAACTGTTTTTTTCTGATCAAATCCTTCATGGTATCAACTAAAAATCTTGTTCCTTCCGGCACGTGTTTTGAGCAAATCAGATCTACAACTTCTGCTGAAAGTCCCCACCAATAATTCAGTGCCACATCTTTCTTCGCATCATCCTGTTGATGCGTACCACTGACTACACTTTCAATCAACCGTTCGTAGAACTTCCCCCACTCATAAAGCGGGAATGCCAGATTCAATACCTCTTCACCCTCATATGTGTACAGTCCATATTGACGATGATTGGATTTCGGAGACACCATAACCTGATCCGAAATATAGCTGATCTGAAGATCCCTGAATTTTTTCAACACACCTTCCCTCGTCTGACCTTTTACCTTCGTCCATTCCAGATATACCTTGGCTCTTGGATTCACCATACGGGCACCAAGTGCAAATGCGTTGATATTGGCCGGCATCCCGATAATCGGATAATCTGCCATATAACCTATTTTACCATTTTCTGAGAGTGCTCCGGCTACGATACCTGCAAGAAACTTCACCTCATAAAGTCTCGCATAGTATGTACTGATCAACTTATGTCCGGTATTGAGAGAACTGTTCATAATCGTGACATCCGGGTGATCAGCAGCCACCTTAAGACTGGCACTGATTAGTTGAGGAGAAGTTGTAAACAGGATGCTTACTCCCATTCCGATCAAATCCTCCATCGTCTGAACCGCTTCTTCCTCAGAGCCAATGTTATGCACCTTTAAGGTCTTTATCTTATCTCCATGATGCTCCTCAAGGTACAATCTTCCGAGCTCATGTCCATATAGCCACTCTGAGCTGTTTGGATCCTTGTCATACACAAACGCAACCATAACCTTTTTGGACGTTGGAGTCCAAAAATATTCCATAATCTTTTTGCGCCCCTTCTTGGTTGGTTCCATACGCAGCTCTATCTTACGCCCTTCCGATTCAATCAAAAATTCATCCCAGAGCATCTTGATTTTCTCTTTCATCTGTGCTTCTGTCATTTCTTTGACGTTCTGATATCCGTGAATATCAATAAATATAAGCAGAGCATCACTGAACAACAACGGAAGCTTATCCCCTCCCGCAGCACGAAGCGCAACACAAAAACGATGGTTTGCTGAACCAAAATCCGACTGTTGCTCCGGTGTCCACGGCTGGGTCTTATCCTCACAGGTTAATTCCAGAAGACGATCAAAACATCCAGGCTGTGAAAACCACAGATAATTGATTCCCGTCAAATGGTGAAAATCCATATATTCATAGTAAATTCGGTTCTGTGGGTCATCTGTTTTCTTCGGAATCTTACGTGTAACCTGCGCCAGAATATTGACCGCATCAAAATACTTCATAACAGACACACGTTTATTGCCCTCAACAACATAGTAATAATTCATGTATTCATATACTTTAATAGCATCCCGGATGCCTTCTTCCTGCTGACTGTCACACAGGGCAGACCACTTGGAACCAAACTCTGTCTTATAGTCCAGAATTGGCATAAAATTATTGGCAAAGGCATAGGTTCTTCCTACATTGCTTGTTCCAATTACCTTTTCAAGCGGAATCTGTTCCAGACCGAGGAGTTGCTCTCCGACAATCTCCACATCCTCCAAGATCTCATCCAAAACCGGTAAATATTCATTTTCTCCTTTTGCAACCGCAGCTTTAAAGGCCTTTAAGCCCATCTTCTGTGCTTTTTCATAATCTGTGTATGCCATACGACATCCCCTTTTCTTACTTCAACTGTTTACCATTCTTTCTTATTCTTTCCATCTTTGCATTATACATGCATTTTTGTGGTTGTCAATTATTCGGAGGGAGAAAAACCACCTGCAGACAAAAATGATCTGCAGGTGGTTACAACGATACTTCGTACTTCAAAATATCTTCGTGATATCCTGAAACCGATTCACCACACGGTATATCTCCACATAGTCTTTTCCAATCTTATACAGCACAACATAATTCCCGCAAATCACATATTTATAATCCGTCCGGAAGCTGACCCTCTTAGCAAGATCAGCTCCCATATAGGGAAATTGCTGTATATTCTCAATTCGAGCATATATCTCCTGAATGGTCTTTACTGCCATTTCTTCATTGTCTTCAGCAATATACTCTTTAATGTTCTTCAAGTCCTCTGCCACAATAGGGTTAATTCGCAATTTCATCATAGGCTATACCCCGACAGATTTCTTCAGTTCATCCAAACTCATCCAGGCACTTTCATCCTTAACTGCTTCTTCTGCTTCCTGCAGCTTCATCAACAGCTTTTT
>JBJENA010000059.1:0-39400 GCA_051879955.1 Wujia sp. | reverse complement strand
GGTACGTGCGGTGGGCGAAGCGCTGAGCTTGGAGTGTTGTCTGCTTGGCGTCCACATCTTACTTGGTCCCAATATTAATCTGCTTCGTGACCCGAGAAATGGTAGATTTTTTGAGGGCTACTCAGAGGACCCATATCTGATTAAGCAACTGGGACCATCCATTGTACAGGGAATTCAGAGTCATGGTGTTGTGGCAACAGTCAAGCATTATGCAGCAAACAGCCAGGAAACCAATCGGTTGGGTGTAGATGAGACGATTAGCAGACGTGCCCTTGAGGAAATGTATCTGCCTGGATTTAAGGCTTGCGTACAGGAGGGTAAAACCAGAGCAATCATGAATTCCTACAACAACATCAATGGTGTGGCATCGACAGAAAACAAGTGGTTGCTTCAGAATAAGCTGCGTGATGAATTTGGATTTGATGGTATCGTAATGTCCGACTGGGGAGCGGTTACGAACCAGAAAGCAGCCTTTCATGGTGGAACAAACTATACGATGCCCGGCCCATATGATTATCAGGGAATCGTTGATTTGGTAAACAGTGGAGACATTGATGAGGCGACTTTGGATTCCTATGTTGCCATGTTCTTAGAGTTGATTAACTGGATTGGAGAACATCGTCCGGAGGATATTACAAAGACACATTCTGTTTCAGATATCCTTGCACAGACCGATAAGGCTGCATACGAGGCAGCCAAAGAGGGTATTGTAATGTTGAAGAATACAGGCCTTTGTCCACTGGATGCGGACAAGAAGGTTGCTATCGTTGGTACAGGCAGTCGCCGTATGATGGAGTGTGGAACCGGTTCTGCAGGTATTGATACATCCAGATATGGAGATCTTGCGAAGGAGTTTGGAATTTACAATACAGTTGTAGAGGACGTAAAGCTTGCGGATGTCGCTGTAGTAGTCTGCAGTATGAATGGGATGGAAGGAAACGATCGCAATGATTTGTTTATGAAATCGGAGGATCGTGCCCTGTTGAAAGAATTAAATGATATGGACAAGGATGTGATCCTTGTTTTGAATACAAGTGGTCCTATGGATTTGCAGCAGGAAGATACAGACAATGTAAAGGCAATCTTTGCAACCTTCCTCTGTGGTATGAAGGGGGCAAAGGCACTTGCAGAGCTTATATGTGGAAAGAGTAATCCAAGTGGTAAACTTGCATTTACATTCCCAAAGCGTTTGGAGGATGTGCCAAGCTATTTCAATTTCCCGGGTGATGGATATCATGTCAACTATGGCGAAGGCATCTTTGTTGGGTATCGTTACTACGATACAAAGAAGATTGCACCAAAGTATGCATTTGGATATGGACTTTCTTATACGCAGTTTGAGGTTGATTACGAGGAGCTTCCGGAGCAGGAACAAAATGGTTCGTCCGTAGAATTAAAGGTTCGTGTGAAGAATATTGGTGACATGGCCGGAAGTGAGGTCGTGCAGATTTATGCACATGACCCGTATGCAATTCTAACAAAGCCAAAGAAGGAATTGGTTGCATTTGAAAAGGTATATCTTGAGCCGGGCGAAGAGAAGATTTTGACGATTACTGTGCAGATGGATGAATTGAAGAGCTTTGATCCAAACCTTGGTGAGAATGGTGCATGGGCATTAGAAGGTGGATATTATGACTTGATTCTCGCCACGTCCTCTTTTGATGCTGACCAAAAAGCAGTGGCAAGAATTCACTGTGTCGGTGATGAAGCTTACTGGTATGGAACAGAGTCAACGGTGAAGATGATTTGTGAACAGTCACAGCTTTATCAGTATGTACGTGAAGCATGGGTAGCCCAGGGCTGGGATCTTGGAGTGATAGAAAACAATTATCAATATTCACCACACCGTAGATTAAAAGAGATGATTTTGGATTTGTTGCCGCATGAGCGTACACCGGAAAAAGTAGAGGCATTCCTAAAGATGTTTGCGAAAGGTGCCGCAACAGTAATAAAAGAATAGATTTCAAAAACGAGGAGCATGCGATGTTTGATTATCGACAATTAGAGCCACAACGCGTTTTTTATTATTTTGAAAAAATATGTGGGATTCCACATGGGTCGGGTGATACCTGGCAAATCAGTAACTATCTGGTAGAATTTGCAAAGGAGCACAGTCTTTTGTATCGACAGGATGCACTTGGCAATGTGATTATCAAAAAATCAGCAACACCGGGGTACGAAGCCGCTGCGACTGTGATGATTCAGGGCCATATGGATATGGTATGTGAGAAGGAAGCAGATTATAACATAGACTTTCATACACAGGGTATATCCCTGTGTACAGACGGAGAGATTCTGTATGCAGAGGGAACGACACTGGGTGGTGATGACGGAATTGCAGTTGCGATGGCACTAGCCATTCTTGAGGCACAGGATATCAAGCATCCGGATTTGGAAGTGGTTATAACGGTCGATGAAGAAATTGGTATGCTTGGTGCATCGGCTCTTGATACCTCCGATTTGAAAGCAAAGTTGATGCTGAATCTTGATTCGGAGGATGAAGGTCAGTTTCTGATAGGTTGCGCAGGAGGCGTGACCTCGGATTGTAAGATGGAATTTCCGTTAGTAAATCGAAAGGAAGATGCAGACTGGAAGGATGCAATCTGTATGCGTCTTTGTATTGATGGATTGCTGGGCGGTCATTCCGGTATGGAAATCCATAAGCAAAGAGCCAATGCAAACAAGCTTTTGTTTGAGGTACTCGCTGCACTCTTGCAGCAGGAAGAAATGCGTGTGGCATACCTGGATGGTGGAAAAAAGGACAATGCCATCCCAAGAACGGCTTATGCCGATCTCTTGATTCCCGGCGCAAAGAAGGAAAGGTTTGTTCAGCTTGTGGAGTCGATTGCTGCGAAGGAAAAAAAGCATTATGAAGGCGTTGATGCAGGTATTTCGATTTCCTTACAGCCATGCGAAAAAGAATATGATACATTTGTGGAGCAAAATGCCTGTTTGAAGATGATATATGCGATGCGCAAGCTTCCAAATGGTGTCATCTGTATGAATAAAGACCTGCCGGATTTGGTTCAAACATCCTTAAATATGGGTGTATTGACAATGCAGACGGACATGGAAAAAGCAAAAGGCTGGGTGCAGGCGGGCTTTAGTGTGCGAAGCAGTGTAAACGAGGAAAAGCTGCAAGTGACAAACGAGTTAAAACAGAAGATGCAGGAAGCCGGTGGAACCTATGAGGAAAACGGTGCGTATCCTGCATGGGAATATAAACCGGAATCGAAGCTTCGCAATTTGATGGTAGAAATCTTTGAGGAGCAGTTTGGAAAGACTCCGACCTTAGACGTGATTCACGCTGGTGTGGAGTGCGGATTGTTTGCAGATAAGATAGAAGGGCTTGATTGCGTATCCTATGGTCCGCAGATGTATGATATCCATACACCGAAGGAGCGGTTATATGTGGACAGTGTGGCACGTACCTATGCCTTTACGATTGAGATTTTGAAACGATTATGTGAGATTTAGGAAGAAGGGATGACATTATGGCAAACTGGGAGAAAAATATACGAAAAGTAGTTCCTTATGTACCGGGCGAACAGCCAAAACAGACCAATATCATCAAGTTAAATACCAATGAAAACCCATATGGTCCATCACCAAGGGTGTTAAAAAAGCAGATGGAGCTTAACAATCTGCGTCTGTATCCGGATCCGGCTGCATCAAAATTGGTAAATACCCTTGCACAGTATCATAACGTGGATCCCAAGCAGGTATTTGTCGGAGTCGGTAGTGATGATGTTTTGGCTATGAGCTTTATGACATTTTTTAATTCAAAGGAGCCGATTGCGTTTCCGGATATCACATATTCGTTTTATGATGTCTGGGCAGATATGCTTCGGATTCCGTATGAAGCAAAGCCGGTGGATGAGAATTACCGCTTGGTAGCTTCGGATTATTATGGAGGCAATGGAGGAATTATCTTCCCGAATCCAAATGCACCAACCGGTATCGTGGAGCCGCTTTCGTTTGTGGAGGATATTGTAAGTCACAATCCGGATGTGATTGTGATTGTGGACGAGGCATATATTGATTTCGGAGGAGAAACAGCCCTTTCGCTCATTGATAAATATGACAATTTATTGGTTGTCCGTACCTTCTCAAAGTCTCGTTCCATGGCGGGACTTCGAATCGGATATGCGATTGGAAATGAACAATTGATTGCATACTTAAATGATGTGAAGTATTCCTTCAATTCCTATACCATGAATATGACAAGCATTGAGCTTGGGACAGAATCTATTTTGGACGATACATATTTCCGGGAGACTGTTGCAAAGGTCATTGAGACAAGAGAGTGGTTTGTGGAACAAATCAAAGATCTTGGATTCAAGGTGCTTCCTTCCTCGGCAAACTTTGTGTTTGCATCGCACAAGGAAGTGGAAGCAAAGACAATTTTTGAAGAGGCAAGAAAACAAAATATTATCGTTCGTTATTTCCCAAAACCGAGAATTGACAATTTCCTTCGTATCAGTATTGGTACGATGGAGGAAATGCAGCAATTTGTCGAAGTATTAAAAAAGATTGTGATGTAGGGAGTTTTATATGAAAATCGGTATTTCACAATTGGATATCGTATTTGAAGACAAAGAGGCAACGAAAACGCGTTGTATGTCCATCGCGCAGGAAGCAGCAAATGAGGGGGTTCGTTTGCTGGTTTTTCCTGAGATGACGCTGACCGGATTTACCATGCAGCCACAGAAGGTGGGAGATGGTAAAGAAGATATTGCGTTCTTTCGAGAAATCAGTCATACTTATCATATGGCAGTTGCATTTGGATATATTTTTCCGGGTGAGAATGGTGGATACGAGAACCGGATGGCAATCGTAGAGGAAGAACGCATATTGCTTGATTATGCGAAAATCCATCCGTTTTCCTACAGTGGGGAACACCTTGTGTATCAGCCGGGAGGAAAAGTTGCGCAAGCCATATATGAGAATCATCATTTTGCGGCAAATATCTGTTATGATCTGCGGTTTCCGGAGATATTCAGTGCGCTTAGACAGACGGTTGATACCTATATTGTGATTGCAAACTGGCCGAAGCAGCGGATTGCGCAGTGGGAAGCCTTGCTTCGGGCACGGGCTATCGAGAATCAGGCATATGTTGTAGGTGTGAATCGATGTGGAGAGGGAAATGGTCTTTATTATCCAAATTCTTCTCACGTATATAATTGGCTGGGGGAAGAAATCAGTAGTCCTGTTAGCGGGCAGCTTCTTGTTGCAGAGCTTGACAGAGAGGCGGTGCTTGCAGCAAGGTCTGCATTTCCACAGGAAGCAGACAGAAGAAATGCTTTGTATAGAAGTATATTGTAGGAGATAGACGAAAGAGAAAGAGGGAGATTCATGTGAGCTACGAATATATTAACTATGATTATTGGAAAAAGGTGATTATTCGTGCACAAGTGGGTATGGCAATCTGTATATTTTTTGTAGAAGCGATTGTAAATACCATTTTGTTTGTCACGAAATCTCAAGGGTATAACGAGGATACCATTGCAAGTAAGCTGATTCGTTATCAATTACTGACAACGGTATTCAATGCATTGGTGATTTTTATTTCATATATTCTGAGTAATCGCATAAAGAATGATCAGATTGTTAAGTACATATTGACAATCGCAATGGCGCTGATTTGTTTTAATACTGCATTTTCGCATTATCAGTTTACACCGACCTTTTTGACCTTTATCATACCGATTTTGTTTACGATTATGTATGAGGACAAAAAGATGTGTCGCAATATTACGCTCACTGTGATAGCACTTTTGATCTTGCCGATTGTATCCAGAGGCAGTGACAAGCTGTACAATACAGATATTGTACCGGAAGCCATCATATCCCTTGCTTTGATCATTTTGATTAGTGCGTTCTCAGTGATGATTATATCGGTGTTAGTCAATCGCAGAGTCGAATTAAACAATGCACTTGTTCAAGCAGAAAAGGCAAAGCATTTTGATGAATTAAATGCAAAAAATAAGGAATTGGAAATGCTCGCGAATGAAGCCTTTGAGGCAATTGCAAAGGCAGTAGATATCAATGATCCATATACCGCCGGTCATTCCAGAAGAGTGGCACAATATTCCAGAATGATTGCGCAGAAGCTGGGCTATTCGGATAAAGAGCTTGAGGAGATATATTGTGCAGGGCTCATACACGATGTCGGTAAGCTGGGAATCGATAACCGTATTATCAATAAAAATGGTGCGCTTACGCAGGAGGAATATCAGGAAATCAAGAAACATCCTGTGATGGGATATGAGATATTAAAGAATATTTCCATCCGGGGGAATTTTGCATTTGGCGCAAAATGGCATCATGAGCGCATGGACGGAAAAGGATATCCGGATGGCCTGACAGAAGGAGAAATTCCTAAGATTGCCAAGATTATTGCAGTTGCAGATGCATATGATGCAATGACAAGCAAAAGAGCCTATCGCGATATTATGAAGCAGGAAAAAGTACGAGAACAATTTGTACAGGGTAGTGGTTCGCAGTTTGATACTGAGATAGCACAGATTATGATATCTTTGATTGATCAGGATACAGAATATCAATTAAGACAGAGATAGTGTAAAATAGCAAGGATTATTCCTTGCTATTTTTTGGTGTGTTTAGTATAATGTTCGTGTCATCAACTGGATTTCCTATGTTTTATTATTTGTACAAGAGGAGAGCAAATTATGAAACATATGGATTTTCAAGATTTTTGTAACGAGATTACATCTCGTATTTCTGAGTTTCTGCTGGATTTCGAAATCCGTGAAGTTCGAGTCGTAAATGTCCCGAAAAACAATGGCATAGAACTAAAAGCATTGGTTATCGTATCGTCAAAAGATACGGTCTATCCTGCGGTGTATCTGCAACCGTATTATCAATATTATTGCAGAAATGGTGATATGGAACAGGTATTACAGGAACTTGCCATGCAGTTTCGCGAACGTTATCGCACGATGGATATCCGCAATCCAACTATGGAAGAGTTGTGTACGTTGCAAAAACAAGTTTTTTTCTGCTTAGTTAATTATGAAAAAAATCAAAAAATGCTACAGGAATGCCCACACCTGCCATTTTACGATATGGCGATTGTCTTTCGCTATCTGGTTCATCAGGATGACAGAGGAATTGCTTCTGCCATACTAAAAAATGAGGATATGAAGCGGATTGGTCTGGATCATCAAAGTCTTTACAACCTTGCATATGCAAATACAAGGCTGTTTTTAAAACCACAGCTTGTGCTGCTGTCAAAACTGCTTCGCAATCGGTATGAATATGAGGTTCCTGAAATACCGGAAATATATGTATTGAGCAGCCATAATTATATGTATGGGGCAGGGATGATTTTGTATCCGGAGCTGTTAGAAAAGATTGCGCGTGAAAATGACGGAGATTTCTTTATTATTCCATCTAGTATTCATGAAGTTTTGATTTGTACCATGCAGGGTGAGGAGACAAGACAGAGATTGCAGGAAATCTTACAGGAGGTCAACGAATTTGTTGTCGAGGAGGGGGATTATCTGTCTGATCAGCTCTATCGATACGATAAAAAAACAGGTAAGATTCTCATATAATTACTTGACGAAAAGGCTGAAATTATGCTATTGTTAGTTAGCGTTTGACGCAAGTTTAATTATCGGAGGATTTATCATGGCAAAGGGTACAGTCAAGTGGTTTAACAGTCAGAAGGGATATGGTTTCATCACAGATGAAACAGGTAAGGATGTATTCGTACATTACTCCGGACTCAACATGGAAGGTTACAAGAATCTCGAAGAGAATCAGAATGTTGAGTACGATATCGTAGATGGCGAAAAAGGACCACAGGCTACAAACGTTACTGTTCTTAAGTAATGAGGCTGAATCAACTAACAGAGTACCTATTTATATAGATTCTTTCTGCATGCATTGTTGTACGGAATTTTTAATTAGGAATTGTGAAAGTATTGAGTAAAGCGAGGGAAGAGCTGTTCTTAGGAATGGCTCTTTTTTTGTTCTTTTTTTTGTGTGAAGAATGTATGAACTCACTGTGTCTTATTGACAAAAATATACAAATGACATAAAATTATTTGAGGGTTTTGTAAAAAAAACGATATGGAGAGGGAAAATTGGTCGATAGTTTTATTTCTAGAAAAGACAGAATTATCGCTTCCGCAATTGAGATTATCAGTGAATCGGGATTAGCTGCTCTGACAACAAAGAATCTGGCACTCAAGGAGAATATGTCAGAGGCTTTGCTTTACAAATACTTTGGAAGTATCAATGAAGTATTGAGAGAGGTAGTGGATTATTATTCCAAGTTTGACAAGGTGATTCGTCAGACAGTACAGGGAAAGTCCGAATCCAATATAGAAAAACTCACGGATTATATGGAAGCATATGCAACATATTATGATAACTATTACGCGATATCAACTTTGATGTTGCAGTATGAAGAATTGCTGCACATGGTAGATACCAGAGAGAGGATTGCATGGTGTATCACAGAGCGCTTGAACTTTTTGGAGGGATTATTTCAAAAAGCAATCGATGAGGGTGAAATCGTTGATACATTTGATGCAGCGGTTCTGGCAAACAATGTAACCGGTATGGTGATGAGTCATATCTTGGAACGACGGATAGCATATCATAAGAAATCCTTTAAACAGGAATTTATGGATAACTTCAAGAAGTGGATTTCTTTACTAAAGATAGAAAAATAGGATTGTATTAAGGGGAGGACAAGTAGGATATGAAGGTTTTAGTAGCAGAGGACGATTTGGCAAGTGGAAAGTTTATGCAAAAGCTGTTGTCCAAATACGGAGAGGTTGTATTGGTACGTGATGGTATCGCAGCAGTGGATGAATTTGTAAATGCATTTAATGTAGATGCGTGCTTTGATTTGGTATGCTTAGATATCATGATGCCAAAGATTGATGGATACAAGGCGCTTGCATCTATTCGTGATGCAGAGCGTAAGCTTGGAATTCCAAGAGATAAGCGATGCAAGGTGATTATGATCAGTGCATTGGATGAGGGATTTGATGCGAGCTACGCAAGCGACGATTATGAGGAGTATATGTGTAAGCCGATTGATATCATGAAATTTGATTCCATCATTCGGAAACTGGAAATTATTTAGGTTATTGTTATGGATTTATTTGAGTATATGCGTGAATCAAACATGAGCAAGGGTGAGTCACCGCTTGCAAAGCGACTTCGTCCGACCACATTAGATGAGGTGGTTGGTCAGGAGCATATTTTGGGCAAAGGGAAGCTCTTGTATCGTGTGATTAACGCAGATAAGTTGAGCTCCATTATCCTATATGGACCACCGGGAACCGGAAAGACAACTCTGGCCATGGTTATTGCAAACACGACGAGTGCCGTGTTCAAAGAGCTCAATGCTACAACTTCAGGAAAAAAAGATATTGAAATAGTAGTAAAAGAGGCGAAAGATAATCTTGGTATGTACGGGAAGAAGACAATCCTGTTTGTTGATGAGATTCACAGATTCAACAAGGCACAGCAAGATTATCTTCTTCCATTTGTAGAGGATGGAACAGTCGTCTTGATTGGTGCAACCACGGAAAATCCATATTTCGAGGTCAATTCTGCATTGCTTTCAAGGTCCAGTATTTTCCAGCTTCGACCTTTGTCAAAAGAGAACATTGAGACACTGATTCGAAGAGCGGTGACAGATGTCGAAAAGGGTATGGGAAGCTATGATGTGCAAATCACAGAAGAAGCGGTTCATTTTCTTGCGGATGTATCTGAGGGAGATGCCAGACATGCATTAAATGCCGTGGAACTTGGTATACTGTCTACCGAGAGAGATGAAAAAACAGGAAAAATCATCTATGATATTGAGGTTGCACAGGAGTGCATTCAACGAAGATATATTCGCTACGAAAAAGATGGGGATAATCATTATGATACCATCTCTGCCTTTATCAAAAGTATGCGAGGATCTGACCCGGATGCTGCTGTGTATTATCTTGCCAAGATGCTATATGCAGGAGAAGATATTAAGTTTATTGCAAGACGTATTATGATATGCGCAAGTGAGGATGTGGGAAATGCAGATCCACAGGCAATCGTGGTAGCAACTGCATGCGCACAGGCAGTGGAACGCATCGGTATGCCGGAAGCACAGATTATTCTGGCACAGGCAGCCACTTATGTGGCATGTGCGCCAAAGAGCAACTCTGTTGTAAATGCAATCTTTGCCGCAGGAGATGCAGTGAAAAAGGTTGGAGATTGTCAGGTTCCACCACATCTTCGAGATGCACACTACAGTGGGTCTCAGGAGCTTGGACATGTCGGATATTTATATGCACACAATTATGAAAATCATTATGTGCAGCAGCAGTACCTGCCGGATGCACTTGTGGGAAGTACGTTTTATGAACCGGGTGATTTGGGGTATGAACATCAAATTCGTGAATGGTTTGCCAAGATTAAGAAATAATGAGGTTGTTTAACATGGAAGAAAACAAAGAAGAATTGAAGAATCAAGAGGATGAAGAGACACTTCGTATGCAGGAAAGAGAACGCAAAATGCGTAAGAAGAAGCGTACAAAAGCGATTGTTATGACATTGGTTGTGTTGCTTGTTTTGGCGGGAATTGGAGTTGGTGTATTTTTCTTTATGAAAAATCGCAACAAATTGCCGGAGGAAACCGTATATACCTGTGAGGTGGCAGAGATTATCAAGAGTGGAGATATCTCCGGAAACCGTTATATGGGTATCGTGGAGTCTCAGGATGTCAAGAAAATCAGTAAGGACAATGACAAAAAAATCAAGGAAGTCTTTGTGAAGGTTGAGGACGAGGTCAAAAAGGGTGACGTGTTATTTGAATATGACATGCAGGAGCTTGAGCTACAGCTTAAGCAGCTTCGTCTGGAATTGCAAAGTATCAACGATAATATTGCAACAACAAAGGAACAAATCAATCTTCTGACTGCGGAAAAGGCAAATGCTTCTGAGGATGAACAGTATAGCTACAGTGCACAGATTCAGGCAGCACAGGCACAGCTCAATCAATATAATTATGATGCAAATGCAAAGAATCTCGATATCGAGCAGTTCGAGAAGAATATGGAAGATACCCAAGTGACTGCAACGATGGATGGAGTGATTAAATCCATTGGAAGCTTGAATGATTCCGGTTCTGATAGTACGGGAAATATGTCATCAGATGGTGAGGGAGATGCGTTTATTACCATTATGGCAAAGGGAGATTATCGTATTAAGGCGACTGCCAGCGAGCTCAGTGTTCGCAGCATGCAGGAAGGTCAGGAGATGATTATCCGTTCCCGTGTGGATGATAGGACCTGGAAGGGCGTGATCAAGAAGATTGATCTCGAACATCCGGATACCGGAAACAGTGATGGTGAATACTATTATGGTGGTGGAAGCAGTGAAGCAACCGATTATCCGTTTTATATCACATTGGAAGAGACGGAAGGGTTGATGCTCGGACAGCATGTCTATGTAGAGATGGACCTGGGTCAGGGTGCAGGTTTGCAGGGACTTTGGCTGGATGAATTTTACATCATGATGGAAGACGATGGAAAGAGCTACGTTTGGAAGGAAAATGCAGAAGGACGTATTGAGAAGCGCCAGGTAGAACTTGGGGAATATGATGAGAACCTTATGAAATATGAGATTTTGTCAGGGCTTTCAGAGACTGATTATATTGCATTTCCGGAACCAAGACTAAAAGATGGTATGAAGACAACACACAATTATGAAGATGTTGTGATTCATGAGGCATCTGAAACCGATGCAGAGGAAGATATGATGTATGAGGACATGATGTACGAGGATGGATACTATGAGGAAGGGGATTCCTTCGATATGGATGATTCATTTTCAGACGACGTACTGTATGAAGATGCTATGGATTTTGGTGGCGAAGTGCAGACAGGGTCCGATGCAGATATGATGGAAGATGTCAAAGATATCATACGATAGAAAACGAGGTATTCAGTGGTGTTACTGGAACTTAAGAATATTTACAAAAATTATATACAGGGCAGTATGGAAATCCCGGCTTTAAAGAATGTCAATCTCTCAATTTCAGAGGGAGAATATGTGGCGATTATGGGGCCATCCGGTTCGGGAAAATCGACGTTGATGAACATTATCGGATGTATTGATAAGCCGACTTCCGGGTCTTATCACCTGGATGGTGTGGAAATTGAGACATGCAAAGATCGTGAATTGTCGGTGGTACGCAACCGGAAAATTGGATTTGTTTTTCAGAATTTTAATTTATTGCCAAGACAAAGTGCATTGGATAACGTAGCACTTCCCCTGCAATATGCCAAGGTACCACTTAAAAAGCGTAAGGCAAGAGCAAAGGAAATGCTGGATATGGTGGGGCTGTCTGATCGAATCAGCTTCAAGCCGACGCAACTTTCCGGTGGACAAAAGCAGAGAGTTGCCATTGCCAGAGCCATGGTGGCACAACCGAAGATTTTGTTGGCTGACGAGCCCACAGGTGCGCTGGATTCCAAATCCGGATTACAGGTCATGGAACTGTTTCGGACATTGCACGAGCAGGGAGTCACGATTATAATGATTACGCACTCGGATGAGATTGCATCTTACGCAGACCGTGTCATTCGAATTATTGATGGGGAGGTTTTCGAAGATGAAGCATAAAAAAGTTTTGAAAATCTTATTGATTCTTTTGATATGTGCAGGTGTAATTGCAGGGATTGCGTATGGTCTTCATAGATTGAAGATAAAAAATCAGAATAAAAAGACCGTTTCTGTCTATCCGGTTATGGATATTGGCTATGATGCTTCTGCTATGTGGGATAGCAGTACACTTTCCGGTAGTGTGGCAGTCGATAATGAACAAAAGATTTATGCGGATAGTGAAAAGAGAATATCAGAGATTAAGGTTGAACCGGGACAGACCGTAAAGGCAGGAGATGTATTGGTCGTTTTCGACAATGCCAGTGCCGGTTTTGAACTGGATATGCAACGTGCACAGCTTGAGTTGGCGCGTGCAGACATCAAGGCAGCAGAGCGTGAATTGCAGGAGCTTAAAAACACGGTTCCCCTTGAGGATATTCCAACGACAGAAGCTCCGACAACAGAAGAAGTGACAACGCAGGAGCCAACCACAGAGGAACCAACGACGCAAGCACCTGACAAAAACAAGGATAAAGATAAAAACAAAGATAAGAATAAGGACAAAGCAACGGATACGGATGCGTCCACAACGCAGGAGCCAACCACGCAAGAATCTGTCGATGATGGTCAGGACGACGAAGTGGATGATGAAGTGGATGACGAAATGGATGATGGAAAAGAAGAAGAGATTCCAACTCGCGCTGAGCTTCAGGAGATGATTCGTGATAAGCAAAATGAAATCAAATCCATGAAAAACCAGCTTGCGATCGATGAGGTTGAGCTTGAGATGGCACAGTTGCAGAGTGGAGGTTCTGAGATACTCGCCAATTTTGATGGTATTGTAAAGAGTGTTTGCGAGGTCAATGCACCCGGCGGAGACCCGATTGTGGTGATTAGTGCAACAGAAGGCTATGTTGTAAAGTCTCAGATTGGGGAATTGGCGCTTGGAACGGTTGGAGTCGGTGATACCGTATCGATGTTTTGTTATGATACCGGTATGAATTACGAGGGTGTCATTACAGAGATTTCGGATATACCTGTGGATGATTATTATTCGTATAGCAGTAAAATTGAGAGCTATTATCCTATGACCATCGCGATTAGTGAGCAGGATGATTTGACAAGAGATATGTATATGGAGATTACCTTCGAGAATAAACAGGATACGACAGGTGGATTCTATTTACCGAAGGCATTTGTGAAGCAGGAAGCATCGAATTACTATGTGATGAAAGATGAAAATGGCGTGCTCAAGAAGGTCTACATCAAGGTAGGAAAGAAAACTTCCGGTGATTCCATCCTGGTTGTAGGTGGATTGAAGATGTCAGATAAGATTGCATTTCCATATACGGAAAATGCGGTAGAGGATGTCAAAACCGTAGAAAAGTCTGTGGAAGAATTATATGAGTAGGAAAGGAACGATACGATGTTAGAAAATATACGATTATCCTTTCAGGGTATCTGGGCCCATAAGATGCGTTCTTTTTTAACCATGCTTGGTATCATCATTGGTATCGCAGCGATTATCGCGATTGTATCCACGATTCGTGGTACCAATGAGCAGATTAAGGAAAATCTTGTCGGTTCAGGAAACAATATTGTGAATATCAAACTGTCTCAGGGTGAATGGCAGTATACGTCCGGCGATTCTATGGTGCCAAAGAATGTGCCACAGATTACAGAAGATATCAAGAAAGAAATATTGGAGGTTGCATCCATCGAAGCAGTGAGTGCATATCGATATGGTGCACTTTATGAAGGTGTTGTATGCCAGGACCAGAGTATGGAAAATGCACCAATATATGGTGTAGACCCCGATTATTTGAAGTTGATGGGATATACCGTTCAAAATGGACGCTGGCTGCTCCCGCAGGATTGGAATACCTTTCATAAATGTGTGGTATTAGATTCCACTGCAGCGAACACCCTTTGTCCCGGCAGTAATCCGATTGGAATGACGGTTGAGATTAAAGGGGAGCCATTTACAGTTGTTGGTGTTGTGGAGCAACTCGATGACTTTGCCCCAACAGTCAATAGCATTAATGACTGGTATACGTATTATGGGGAATCTGTTTCGGGTAAGCTGTTTATTCCGGATGTAAACTGGCCTTTGATTTATAACTTTGATGAACCATATCATGTGGTAGTAAAACCAAAAAGTACAGATGATATGACGGATGCAGGAAAAAAAGCAGCGGATATATTGAATAGTCATATCCAAGGCGCAAACAGTACGAATGGACCTCAGACACAGACAGCTGACAGTGAGCAGTCAGAGGAAGAAACCTCTACTTTTAAATACAGAAGTGAAGACTTGCTCGAAAAGGCAAAGGCTATGCAGGAAATCAGTAATTCGACCAGTCAGCAGCTGATTTGGATTGCAAGTATTTCGTTGCTGGTTGGTGGTATCGGTGTTATGAATATCATGCTGGTATCCGTAACGGAACGTACAAGAGAAATCGGCTTGAAAAAAGCCCTGGGTGCGAAGAAGTCCGTTATTTTGGCACAGTTTTTAACTGAGGCAGCGGTTTTGACAAGCCTGGGTGGTATTCTTGGAGTTGCAGGAGGTATCGGACTTGCCTATCTGATTGCGGATGTGGCTTCTGTGCCGGTGGCAATCAGTGGAGCAGCCATTACTGTTTCCGTTGCATTCTCCATGATATTGGGAATTGTATTCGGATTTATTCCTTCTGTGAAAGCGGCGAACCTAAATCCAATTGATGCACTTCGTTATGAGTAATTGATAAAGGGGAAGGAAATGAGTCAGGAAGAAAAGAATGTAGAGAAAATCAGTTACGAGGAAAGCGTTAGAAAGCTTCCGGTTGCGCGTGTGATGGCATGGATTGGGATCATCATCATCATTGGTTTGATCATCGCAACCATGATTACGGGTATTACAGGAAGTAAGTATTTTCTTCCTTGTCTGGCATTGATGATTGTGATGCCAATATTGATATATATTATTGTATGGTTCGGTAAAATTATATACAAGCATGGCAAATAACTTGCATAGGTTTCACTTGAAAAAAACTACGGAATTTGCTATACTACTACACGATATCGCGAGGGTTTGCGGTATGAAAAGATGAGTTTGTAATGAAAGGAAAACGCATATGAGTTTATTAACAGATTGGCGTGAACACGCCTATAATTTAGATGATAGAACACCGGAAGGAAAGGAATTCTGGTTAGATTATTTCCAGAGAGAAAAGGCGATTTATGAGCAGCTTCTTGAGGATCCAAAGGAAATCGTGAAGGGAACTGTGAAAGAGCTTGCAGAAAAGTACAACATGTCTATCGAGCTTATGACAGGATTCCTCGATGGTATCGAAGAAAGCTTGATTATTCCAAATTACATCGATGAGTTGGAAGAGGATACAGAGGTAACTCTTGGATATGATCCGGAAAAGCTTTATATGAACATGGTAGATTGTAATGCAGAGTGGTTGTATACACTTCCACAGTGGGATAAGATTCTCACAGAGGAGAGAAGAAAAGAGTTATACAAGATTCAGAAGTCCTCAAAGACGATTGTGAAACCACCGAAGGTAGGACGTAATGATCCATGTCCTTGTGGAAGTGGTAAGAAGTATAAGAAGTGTTGTGGAGCAAATGCTTAAGATGAGATTTAGCAAAGCACAGACACAGGCGATTCGCCATGTGCGAGGTCCTATGATGGTAATCGCAGGACCGGGTAGTGGAAAAACTACAGTTATAACAAACAGAGTTCAGTATCTCATAGAATCTGCGGGCGTTCGTCCCGCAGATATTCTTGTTATTACCTTTACGCGTGCTGCAGCCGGACAGATGGAACAGCGATTTTTGTCTTTGACAAAGCAGCAAGGGTACAACGTTCGATTTGGAACCTTTCATTCCGTTTTCTATTGGATAGTAAAAACTGCATATAAAACTTCTTTTCATGTCATTGCCGAAGAGGAGAAGCGAAAACTGGTGGAACAGATTTTGTCTTCCATGAAGCTTGATTATGAAAATAAGGATGATATTGTCAGCAGTGCTATATCGCAGATTAGCCTGGTCAAATGCAATATGATGGACATCGATAGCTACTATAGCACAGATATGCCGGAAGATGCATTTCGAAGTCTCTATCGCACTTTGGAAAAAAGGATGAAGCAGGAGGCTATGATAGATTTCGATGATATGCTTACGATGTGTTATGACCTGCTAAAGAATCGTCCGGATATATTGGCACAATGCAGGAAGCTATTTCCTTATATATTGGTTGATGAGTTTCAGGACAGTAATCTCCTGCAATATGAGATCTTCAAGATGCTGGCACTACCACAAGGGAATGCGTTTGTCGTTGGGGATGATGACCAGTCTGTCTACGGTTTTCGAGGAGCCAGACCGGAGATTATGCAGCAGTTCCAAAAGGATTTCAAGGGAACAAAACTCGTTTTTCTGGGAGAAAATCATCGATGTGACCAAAAGATTACGCAGGCGTCTACAAAGGTAATTGGAAAGAACAAAAACAGATATGATAAGTCCTTGCAATCGCTATCGAAAGACGAGGGTGTTGTGGAAGTTCTTACGGTAAAGGATGAGATAGAGGAAAACGAGAAGATTATTGAACAGATACGAACGCAGTACAGCAAAGGCCTTCCTTATGAGCAACAGGCGGTTTTGTATCGGACCAATCTGCAACCACGCAGGCTGGCATACAAGCTGAATCAATATAATATTCCTTATACGCTTTCCGAGCATCTTCCAAACATCTTCGATCATTTTGCAGTTCGATATGTACTTGATTATATGCGTATGGCAATGGGAGATACATCGAGAGCTACATTTCTTCGAATCGTGAACAAGCCAAGCCGTTATATCAGCAGAGATATCCTGCTCGAGGATCCCGTTGATTATGATAAGCTTCGCTATCGTGTGAGGGAGAAAGACCGGTTAGTAGAAAACCTGGTAAAACTGGAATCTGATATACGGATTCTTCGAAAGCTTCGTCCTTGGCCGGCTTTGAATTTTATACGAAATGCGATGTGTTACAATGACTATATCAAAAGCTATGCAGAATATCGCAATCTGGATGCCGGAGAAATGTTTGATATTCTGGATGAATTCGCCTACATGATTCAGGAGATGAAAAGCTACGGAGAGCTTTTTGAATTCATCGACGAGTACAAGGAAGTACTTGCAAAACAACAAACAGATACGCAAAAGAAACAGGGTGTCATGCTGATGACGATGCACAGTGCAAAGGGACTGGAATTTGATACGGTACATATCCTGGACGCGGTTGAAGATATCACGCCATACAAAAAGGCAAAAACCAAGATGGAGATGGAAGAAGAACGCAGAATGTTCTACGTGGCTATGACGCGTGCGCGCCATAATCTGTATATATACTGCCCACAGAAAGTGGCAGGCAAGGATCGGGTGCGCAGTCGCTTCGTCAACGATATATAAGCCATTGGGGACGTGGAAAAGTGGCTTTTTATCTGTCCCCAGTGGTTCGTAATTATAAATATAGAGGGGCGTGTTGGTGTGAAAAAGAAAATTAGAAATTTAGTATTTTTATTCATGACATGTTTGGTGTGTGGATGCAGTGGGACGCAGGGCGGTTCCACGGAGTCTACGGTTAAATTGAATAAAGAAGACAGCAGTTTATCTCTGGTAAGAGATGAGGTTGTGGATGGATATGAGATTCAGATTCCGCAGTTTCAGTCCAAGGTAGAAAGTGTAACAGTAGCAGAAATCAACCGACAGATTGCGGAGCTTACCGATTGTTTTTTGGTAAAGATACAGGATGGATGTCACGCGAGAATCCATACAGATTTGTATGAGGATGACAGATATCTGCAGGTCCTAATGCAATACAAATCGTATCCTCTGGTGGGTGGAAATGCGGATGTTGCGACCTACAATTATGACAGAATAGAAGATAAACAGATTTTGTTTTCTGATGTTGTGATAGAGATTGGAACGACCTTGGATGACCTTAAGCAGGAAGCGGTTGATGCATATCTGGAAAGTGAAGATGCAAAGAATAACGAAGTATTCGTAGATGGCATTCGTGTAGATGGATTTCTCTATGAAGAAGGCGAGCCGGTCTTTTACGGTAGTATTGCCATTTCCTATGAAAACAGTGAACCATGGGCATATGTATATGGATATCATTGGAATCAAAAGAAGATGGTGATATATCCGGCTTTGCCATAAATTTTCAAAATATAGAGTAAAGGAATGATTGGAGAGACAATGAAAATATATATAGATTTTGATGATGTTATTTGCGAAACAGCCAGATATTTTACGAAGATTGCGAAAGAATTGTTTGGAATTGTAGTGCCTTATGAACAGGTTCAATTTTTCAATCTCCAGAAATCATTTGAATTAAGTGATTCACAGTATGATGAATTGATGCGGACAGCACATACTCCGGAGATTTTGCTGGATTATGAGGAAACAATGGGAGCTTCCGAGACGATTAATAAGTGGGTCGATGAAGGACATGAAGTTTTTATCATTACAGGAAGACCTTTTGATTCCTATCAATCATCTAGAAAATGGCTTGATGAGCATAATTTGGAGAGAATTCCTCTGTTTTGCGTGGACAAATATGGTCGGGAATCATTCAATCAGGATTGTACGTACAATATGACCTTAGAGAAACTTTATAGCATGACATTTGATTTTGTAATTGAAGATTCACCAGCTGCTTTTGAACATGTTCTACATTTTAATAAGTGTAAAGTAGCTGTGTTTGATCGCCCATGGAATAGACAGGCAGAGTTCCCAAATGACAATTTTGTAAGATGTAAAGACTGGCAGGAGATTGACAGGATTTTTGAATTGGATTTTACCTGTGGAATTACAGATGATGGAGTTGAGGGTGCGGAGAAAAACGTATAAATTGTGAGGGTTAGGAATGATTCGAAAACAGATAAAATTTTATGGTCGCGTTCAGGGGGTCGGGTTTCGTTACAAAGCAAGATACACAGCAGATGCCCTTTCACTGACCGGATTTGTTCATAATGAGTACGACGGAAGCGTTCGGATGGAAGTGCAGGGGGAGGAAGCTATGATTGACCGTCTGATACAGACCTTGCAGCAGGACCGCTACATCGATATTCGGGATATGGATATAAAGATACTTGCAGTCTGCGAGGACGAAAGACACTTCGGGGTGAGATAAGAAAAGATTGCTACGAATAACAATAAAAAAGGAGAACAACGATGGAATTATACAAAGGCAGACCCGAAACAAATGAAGGAAGATTGGAGCGGGAAATTCGTGTATATGATTTTCTCGATGCACATGGCATTGAATATATGCGAACCGATCATCCTCCGGTTGATACGATGGAGGCTTGTTATGAGATAGACAGTATTCTGCAGGCTACGATTTGCAAGAATCTCTTTCTCTGTAACCGGCAGAAGACGCAGTTTTATCTGCTTATGATGCCGGGAAAAAAGCCGTTCAAGACGAAGGAGATTACATCGCAGATTGGATGTGCGAGACTGTCCTTTGCATCTGCGGAAGATATGGAAAAGTATCTGGATATCAAACCGGGAGCAGTAAGCATCATGGGTTTGATGAATGATACGGAGAATCAGGTTCAGCTTCTTGTTGACGAGGATATATTAGATGGAGAATATCTTGGCTGTCATCCTTGTGTCAGCACATCCAGTCTGCGCGTCCGTACCGATGAAATCTTCGGAAAATATTTAGACGCGGTAGGACATGATATGATAAAGGTTACGCTTACAGGCGAAGTATAAAGTGGAAGAATCTGTAGAAACCTTGAAATCAATTGTCCCTTCCTGTTTTCTGTATGTGTATGGAACATAAAATATCCCTAGTCAGGATTTGAAGGATATGTTAGAATTTAAATATCTGCATATATCGTGTTTATATAACATAGAGAAGGAAAAGGGGAAGGCAGAATGACTGCATATAATATGATAGTTCTAATACAAAGTCTGAGTATTCTTATCCTTGCTGTGGGGGCAATTTATCTTATTAGTAATTGGAGAGGCAAAGAATATTCATATCTGGTTCTTTTTTGTATTGTAACTTTGGTGAATAATATTGGTGCTCTGATTGAAATCATAGCGCATAATAAAGAAGAGATTCTAATTGGGACCAAGTTTTCTTATATAGGAAAAGTATTCATTCCATTGACATTTTTTTTGTTTATTATGCAATATTGTGAGATAGAAATACCGAAAAAAGTACAACTTCTTTTGGCGGTTTTTCACTTGTCCATTGCGGTTATGGTATTTTCGTATCCATTGCAAAAATGGTTTTATACCAGTGTGGGGTATACGACGGATGGATTATTTCCGCATAATATATATGGACATGGTGTTATGTATAACGTATATACGGTCTGCCTTGTTCTTTATTTTCTGGTTATTTTTACGGTTATTATCAGAATTTTAGAGAAAGAAAAAAGAAGAAAGAGAAGAATGCAGATGTGCTATATGCTGGCGAGCTCGATTTGCGCGATAGCCGGATTTTTGATTTTTTTATTGGGAGTGACGGGAGGTTATGATACAACATCTCTTTCTTATGCAATTTGTACCATTTTTATGGCGATTGCTCTTGCAAAATACGATTTGCTTGATACAGTGGAATTAGCACGTAATTATGTAATTGATAATCTTTCTCTGGAAATCATAGCGTTAGATGAGGATGATCGAATCATCTATTATAATCAGCCACTTCTGGACGTGTACCCGGATTTTGAAGAGAAGGAATATGAGATTGTGAATTATTTAGTCTCCATGTGCAAAGAAGAAAAGATGGTAGAAATCGGAGAGAAAGTATACAAGCCGGAATACAAGGAGCTGGTGAAAAATGGTGCTTACAGAGGGCATATTATTACTTTAAGCGACATAACGGATAATTATAATTATACCAAGCTGATGAAGAAGATGACAGAAATCGATTCGCTTACCGGACTGTATAATCGTTTTGCATATGAATACCGGATATCAGAAATCAAAAAGAAGAAAATGCTTCCGGAGAATCTCATATTTTTTGTCATGGATATCAATGGATTGAAAAATGTAAATGATTCAAAAGGGCATGATGCCGGGGACTCCCTGATTTATGATGCAGCGCAATGCATCTTACGTGGAATCGGTGGTTACGGAGATTGTTACCGAGTGGGTGGTGACGAGTTTGCGGCGATTATCATGGCGGATGACGTGGACCCTAATACCATAATAAGAAAAATAAAAGAAGAAGCGCAGGCGTGCGTCAATGAGATGTATACCGTCAGTATTTCAGTTGGATATTGTGTTGCAAAAGAGAATGATGGTATGTGCTTAGAAGATTTTGAGAAGATTGCAGATCAGAGGATGTATCAGGATAAGGAAAGTTATTATTTAAGCAGAGGCATTAACCGAAGGGCGAGAGATGAAGTCTTTCGTGCAATTTATGACTCGTATATTATGATAATGAAAGTGAATCTTGACTCGGGAGAGGTCGATGTCATTAAAAAGGATATTCTTGAAGAAGATGTCAAAATGTATCTGAAAAAAACGGATCCGTCTCTCTTAAGAAGGCAGTTTTTGGATGATAAAAATAAATGTGTCAGAATGTATGATAGGAGACAAGTAGGGGATACATATCATAAAGTGATGATGGAAATTATTCCTAAAAAGGAATATTGTGAAGAAGAACCGATCGTATTTATTTATGTAAAAGATATGGAAATGGAACAATGAACTATGTACGATGAAACACAACAAAAAATTATAGACGCAACGATGACCTTAATCATTGAGAAGGGATATTCCGGCGCTACAACAAAGAGTATTGCAACTCTTGCGGGGGTAAATGAATGTACTATTTTCAGACGATTTCGAGAGAAAAAGGAAATCGTGCTGGCAGCGCTTGAAATGCCGAAATGGAATCCCGGATTAAAAAAAGAGGACTTTGTATATAGGGGTGAATTGCAGGAAGATTTATTATCTTTTGCGAAAGTTTATACCACAAAGGTGACTCCCAAAATGGTAAAGATTTCGATTGGCATTCGGGCAGCCGAGTTAGAAGATGTGGCCTTGTCGGGAATCCTGCAGGTTCCAATGATCTTTAAAGAGGTATTAATAGAATACTTTTCCATGATGCAAGACAGAGGGCTGCTTCGAGCATGTGATATGGAAGCAATAGCGCTCCAGTTTATTTCCATGAATTTTGGATTTGTATTTTTGGATGCTTCTTTCGGAAAAAAACTGGTAGGAGTTAGTAAAGAAGATTATATAAGAGAGTGTGTTGAAGTGTTTGTTCGTGGAATTTCAACGAAATAATGTGCCTGTTTGTTGCAGGCACATTATAAATACCCTGTATGCAAGCGTATACTTGCACGAAAGACGACATAATAAAGAATGAAAGAGGATGGATGGAAATGAATGAAAAAAAGAAAGTATTTGAAGATTATCATGCACTAAAATCACTGATGATTATGGCGGTTCCTGCAATTATTAGTCAGCTTATCACATTGATATATAATATTGCAGATACCTGGTTCATAGGATTAACAAATAATCCAAGCATGGTTGCGGCCTGTTCTTTGGTATTACCCATATATATGCTGTCTGTCGCTATTTCAAATCTGTTTGGAACAGGTGGGGGAAGTCTTATATCCAGATTGCTGGGTGATAGAAGTGAACAAGAAGCAAAAAAGGTGTTTGCATTAAGCGTGTGGATGTCGTTTATCACCGCAGTTGCTGTTGCGTGCAGTACAATGTTGTTTTGTGATCCCTTATTAACTCTTTTAGGAGCAAGCAATCAGACAAGAGAATATGCAAGACAGTATATGATGTATGTTGTTGGCATTGGAGGAGTTTTCAATGTCATGTCGATGGTGTTGTCAAATCTGATTCGAAGTTGTGGATATTCAAAGGAAGCCGGAATCGGAATCAGTCTGGGAGGAATTTTGAATATTATATTAGACCCAATCTTTATGTTTTGGGTGTTCCCTGATGGTATGCAGGTGACCGGAGCAGCTTTTGCAACGATGATAAGTAATATTTTGACATTCCTATATTTTATTATTATCTGTGTCAATATTCGGAAGAAGACAGTTGTTAGCATGACTTTGAGACAGGGATTTCCGGAGAGAAAGTCCATATATGCTATATTTGGAGTTGGTGTTCCTGCCGGAATATCAGTATTGTTATTTGATATTGCCAATATGATTGCGAATAAAAAAATGTCAATGCATGGGGATGCGGCATTAGCTGCTTACGGAATTGTTACGAAAGTGGAAAGATTGCCTCTTAATATAGGAATTGGAATATGTCTGGGCATGATACCTCTGATTGCTTACAATTATTCTGCGAAGAATACAAAAAGAATGAAACAGATTTTTAATTGTGCAAGGATAGTGGGAGTCACAATTGCTGTATTATCTATCATCTTTTACTTTGTTTGTAGTAATGCGATTATTACATTTTTTATTGATGATGTGGAAACAGTACAATTGGGAACAAGCTTTTTGCGGGCAAGATGTTTTGCAACTCCGTTTATGTTCTTGTGTTTTAATATGGTTCATTACTTTAATGCCATTGGAAGGGGTAAGATTTCTTTTGGATTAGCTGTTGTTAGACAGATTATTTTCAACATACCGATTATGTTACTCTTAAATCATATGTATGGTGCGTATGGTTTAGTGTGGACCCAGCTAATTGCTGATTTGTTTACGGTTCTTGTTTCGTATATTGTTTATTTTATGAAGAAAAAAGACACACAGCCTTGCTCATAGTCTGTCACACAAAAAAACCGTCGTTTAGGCGACGGTTTTTGCTCCGTTTGGGATGATAATTACAGCTCTTCGTATGCTTCATTATCCAATAATTCATCAAAGGCATCGGCAACTGCTTCGTATTCTTCCTCGCTTTCAATCTGTCCAAGCTCGATATCGTCATCGCCAAGCTCGGTGTAGCGATAGAGGAAGACTTCGTCTTCTTCGTAGCCATCGATAACCTTGTTTGGAAGAAGGGCGATGTAGTCCCGGTCACCGACTGGGAAGATGGCAACCACTTCGCAGGAAAGTTCGGTTCCATCATCTAAAACCATGTCGACAATTCCTTCGTTTTCCTGTGTTTCATAATTTTCATTATTTTCCATAAAAAACCTCCGTTATGCTTGCAAAAAACAATTAGTTGTCTATAATATTAAAGGCATGTGTAAAAAATAGCAACTAATTTTTAAAAAGGAGTCTCAAGATGAAATCGGTACTAAAGTATTTTAAAAATTATAAAATCAGAGCCATCTTGGCACCGGTATTCAAAATGTTGGAAGCGAGCTTTGAACTGGTAGTGCCTTTGGTTATGGCAGCCATTATTGATGTGGGTATTGCGGGAAATGATAAACCATATATCTATAAGATGGCATTGGCATTGGTAGGACTGGGTGTGATTGGTCTGGTTTGTTCTATTACAGCGCAGTATTTCTCTGCAAAGACGGCGATGGGAATCGGAAAGGAACTGCGCATGGATTTGTTCCGTCATATCGAAACCTTGTCTTATCGAGAGATTGACACCTTGGGAAGCTCGACGTTGATTACAAGAATGACGAGCGATGTCAATCAGGTACAGACTGGAATCAACATGTTTTTGCGTTTGTTTATGCGTTCTCCGTTCATTGTATTTGGAGCAACGATTATGGCATTTACGGTGGATGCAAAAGCATCAAAGGTATTTTTGATTACCCTGCCGGTTTTGTTTTTGATTGTATTTGGAATTATGCTGATTTCGATTCCGCTTTACCGTAAGGTGCAGGGCAGTCTGGATACTGTAACCAAAAAGGCGAGAGAAAACTTAAGTGGTGCCCGTGTGATTCGCGCTTTTCACCAGGAAGAGCAGGAGATGGAAGAGTTTTCTGCGGTCACACAGGTATTGACAAAGATGCAATTGTTCGTGGGAAAGATTACCTCGTTTTTAAATCCACTGACCTACGTGGTAATCAATTTATCGATTGTTGCTTTGCTTTGGCAGGGTTCTAAACAGGTGGATTTGGGCATTTTGAAGCAGGGTTCTGTCTATGCGCTTGTAAACTATATGTCACAGATTTTGATCGAGCTTGTAAAGCTTGCAAATCTGATTGTGACAGAGACCAAGGCGGTGGCATGTGCAAATCGTTTGGAGAGTATTTTGGAGACTACCAGCAGTCAGGAATACAAGGAGATGATGGTTGGAGAAGAGAAAGGTATAAGTGAGTGGAAAATTGAGTTTGACCATGCAGGACTTACCTATGCAAATGCAAAGGAATCGTCTATTGAAGATATTACTTTAAACGTGAAAAAAGGGGATACCATTGGCATTATCGGAGGTACCGGTTCCGGTAAATCATCGTTTGTCAATTTGATTCCGCGTTTTTATGATTGTACAGAGGGATGTATCCGTATGGATGGTGTGGATATCAAGGAATATCCGAGAAAACAGCTGAATGACAAAATCGCAGTCGTACCGCAGAAAGCTGTTTTATTTGCAGGAAGTATTGCAGATAATATCCGTATGGGAAAAGAAGATGCAACGGATGAAGAGATTTGGGAGAGTCTGGATATTGCACAGGCAACTTCTTTTGTGGAAGAAAAAGAGGGCAAGCTTTCCTTTAAGGTGCAGCAAGGTGGTAAGAATCTTTCCGGTGGACAGAAACAGAGACTTACCATTGCCAGAGCATTGGTCAAGAAACCGGAGATTTTGATTCTGGATGACAGTTCTTCTGCACTTGATTATGCCACAGATGCCGCTTTGCGTATGGCAATCAAGCAAAAGACAGATACGACGCTCTTTTTGGTATCGCAGAGAGCCTCTTCGATTCAATATGCAGACAAAATCGTCGTATTAGATGACGGTAAGGTAGTTGGAATCGGTACGCATGAAGCTTTGCTTGATTCCTGCGAGGTATATCGTGAAATCTACGAATCCCAGAATAAGGAGGTGCGTCGCAATGCCTAAGGACAAGAAAATTATTTCGCGTGTGCTTATGTATATTAAGAGATATCGAATTGCTGTGGTATTTTCGTTTATCTGTGCCGCCATTACGGTTGCGTCGACACTGTATGCACCGATTTTGACGGGGCGCGCGATTGACCATATCGTCGGACCCGGAGAGGTTGATTTTGAAAAGATAAAACAGATTATTCTGCAATTCATAGTGGTAACAGCTGTGACTATGGTTTCGCAGTGGTTTATGAATATCATCAACAATCATATTACCTATAATGTCGTGAAGGATATTCGTATTCAGGTATTTAACCATATGGAAAACCTTCCGCTTTCTTACATTGATTCTCACAAGCATGGGGATATCGTAAGCCGTATCGTGGCAGATATTGATCAATTTGCCGATGGATTGTTGATGGGATTTACACAGCTTTTTACCGGTATTATCACAATTGTTGGAACGCTTGCATTTATGTTTTCTGTCAATATTCCGATTGGGTTGGTGGTTGTATTTTTGACTCCGCTTTCTTTGTTTGTGGCATCTTATATTGCAAAGAGTACCTACAGCCTGTTTCACAGACAGTCGGAGACAAGAGGAGAACTTACCGCTCTTGTGGATGAGATGGTGGGAGAACAGAAAATCGTACAGGCACTTGGATATGAGGCACGTGCCTTAGAGCGATTTGATACCATTAATCAACAACTGGAAAAAGACAGTATGTCAGCAACCTTTTATTCGTCTTTGGTAAATCCAAGCACCCGTTTTGTAAATAACCTTGTATATGCAGCAGTCGGAATTATTGGAGCCATCAGTGCGATTGCGGGCCGTTTGTCAGTTGGCTCGCTGACCTGTTTCCTAAGCTATGCAAATCAGTATACAAAACCGTTTAATGAGATATCCAACGTCGTTACAGAATTGCAAAATGCGCTTGCATGTGCCGGACGAGTCTTCGATATTTTGGATGAAGAACCGCAGGTTGCAGAAGGTGACGACGCAAGAGTGCTTGAACATGCAGAAGGTGAAATCCACATTGACCATGTAGATTTTTCTTATGTAAAAGACCGCGAATTGATTACTGATTTGAATCTACATGTGAAACCGGGTATGCGTGTTGCGATAGTAGGACCGACCGGCTGTGGTAAGAGCACATTGATAAATCTGTTGATGCGGTTTTATGATGTGGATGCGGGAAGCATTTCGGTCGATGGAACCGATGTACGCCATATCACCAGACAGAGCCTTCGCAAGAATTATGGTATGGTTTTGCAGGAAACCTGGCTCAAAAGTGGCACCATCCGTGACAATATTGCTTACGGAAAGAAGGATGCGACGGAGGAGGAAATCGTACAGGCTGCAAAGCTTGCACACGCAGATAGCTTCATCCGACGTTTGCCACAGGGCTATGACACGGTGATATCCGAGGATGGTGGCAACCTGTCGCAGGGACAAAAGCAGCTTTTATGTATCACCAGAGTCATGTTGATTCTGCCACCGATGTTGATTTTGGATGAGGCGACATCTTCGATTGATACGCGTACAGAAATCCGTATTCAAAAGGCGTTTCATCGTATGATGCAGGGACGTACAAGCTTTATCGTTGCGCACAGACTTTCCACGATAAAAGAAGCGGACCAGATTCTGGTCATGAAGGATGGAAATATCATCGAGACCGGAAATCACGAAAGTTTGATGGCGATGAATGGATTTTATACGAATTTGTACAATTCGCAGTTTGCACATTAGGAAAAAACTTGACAACCATGCTGCAATGCAATATGTTTAGCATAATCAGTATGCAATTAGGAGGCTATCATGAAGATTTTTAATACATTGACCAGACAGAAAGATGAATTTCAGCCAATCAATCCGGGAAAGGTTGGAATCTATGTATGCGGACCGACCGTTTATGATTATATTCATATCGGAAATGCAAGACCGATGATCGTGTTTGATTGTTTGCGTCGTTACTTCGAGTACAAGGGATATGAGGTAAACTATGTATCAAACTTTACAGATGTAGATGACAAGATTATCAAGCGCGCCAATGAAGAAGGCGTAGATTCCACTGTGATCTCGGAGCGCTATATCGAAGAGTGCAAGAAGGATATGGCTTCTCTCAATGTCAAGGAGGCAACGACTCATCCAAAGGCAACAGAGGAAATTCCGGATATGATTGCCATGGTAGAGACCTTGATTGAAAAGGGATATGCTTATGAAGTAAATGGAACCGTATACTTTAGAACCAGAAAGTTCTCTGATTATGGAAAACTTTCCAAGAAGAATCTGGATGACCTTCGCAGTGGATTCCGTGACTTGAAGGTATCCGGAGAAGAGGAAAAGGAAGATCCGCTTGATTTCGTATTGTGGAAGCCAAAGAAGGAGGGGGAGCCTTCCTGGGAATCCCCATGGGGTGAGGGCAGACCGGGCTGGCATCTGGAGTGTTCGGTCATGTCCAAAAAATACATTGGCGACGTTATTGACATTCATGCCGGTGGAGAGGATTTGATTTTCCCTCATCATGAAAATGAGATTGCACAGAGTGAGGCGGCCAATGATACAGAGTTTTCAAGATATTGGATGCACAATGGATTTTTACGTATCAACAATGAGAAGATGTCAAAATCACTCGGAAACTTCTTTACGGTGCGTGAAATCGGAGAAAAGTATGACCTTCAGGTGATTCGTTTCTTTATGCTATCCGCACATTATAGAAGTCCGCTTAATTTCTCTGCGGATTTGGTAGAAAGCTCTAAGAACGGCTTGGACCGTATTCGCACTGCTGCCGCTCGTTTGGAAGAGGCAAAGGCAGCTGCAACTGTAAATGAGATGACAGATAGTGAAATGGCACTTTCAGAGCAGTTGAAGGATTTTGTGGCTAGATTTGAAGCAGCCATGGAAGATGATTTGAATACAGCAGATGCAATTTCCGTTCTCTTTGAACTTGTAAAATATGCAAATACCAATGTGGAAGCCGGAAAGAGCAGCAAAGCATTTGTACAGCAGACGGAACAGACCATGCAGACACTTGCAGATGTTCTGGGTATTATTCTCAAAGAGGATGCAGTTTTGCTCGACGAGGAGATTGAACAGCTTATTCAGGAACGTCAGGATGCCAGAAAGGCAAAGAATTTTGCAAGAGCAGATGAGATTCGCGATTTGCTGACAGAAAAGGGTATCATTTTAGAGGATACAAGAGAAGGAGTAAGATGGAAAAGAGCGTAGCATATCAGTATTCTCCTTTGGCACTGGCCTATATCGGAGATAGTATTTTGGACTTGCTGGTAAAAGAACATTTTGTCACAAATTCCAATATGCAGACGCAAAAATATCATGCGATTGTGACGGGAATTGTGAAGGCGGTGAACCAGAGTGCATTTGTAGACTTGATTATTGATGAGCTCAGTGAAGAAGAGCTTTCTGTATACAAGCGTGGAAGAAATACGAATACACATTCCAAGGCAAAAAATGCATCCATGAGTCAGTATCGTAAAGCAACCGGGCTGGAGGCACTTTATGGTTATTTGTATCTGATTCGGGACATGGACAGATTGTATTATTTTGTAAATCGTATGATAGAGGTTTATCAGCAGGATAGGAAGGGAGAAAACTGATGGATGAGCATATGATAGAAGGTCGTAATGCAGTGTTAGAAGCGTTTCGTGCCGGTAAAACCATAGATAAGCTGTACATTCAGGAAGGTTTGCGAGACGGAGTGATAAACTCTATTTTAAGAGATGCAAAAAAGAGGGATGTTATCGTAAATTTTGTAGCAAAGGAAAAGCTTGATCAGATGTCTGCAGACAAAAAACATCAGGGTGTGATGGCGATTACGGCTGCATTTTCCTACGCTGAGATTGATGACATCTTTGCGAAGGCAGAGGAAAAGGATGAGGCTCCATTTATTTTCATCCTTGATGAGATAGAAGATCCACATAATCTTGGAGCCATTATTCGTACTGCAAATCTATGTGGAGCGCATGGAGTGATTATTCCAAAACGTCGTGCAGTGGGACTTACTGCAACTGTGGGAAAAGCTTCCGCCGGTGCAATTCATTATACACCGGTTGCCAAGGTGACGAATATTGCAAAGACGATTGAAGAGCTCAAGAAGCGTGGCATGTGGTTTGCCTGCGCAGATATGAATGGGGAAGTGATGTACAATGCAAATCTGACCGGACCCATTGGTCTGGTAATCGGAAATGAAGGTAGCGGTGTGAGTCGCCTTGTAAAAGAGGCTTGCGATTATGTGGTATCGATTCCGATGAAAGGTGACATTGATTCGCTGAATGCTTCTGTAGCGGCAGGCGTGCTTGCCTATGAGGTAGTAAGACAGAGATTGCAGACGGTTTAGTAAGGATAGATAAGGAACATGGACTACAATCAATTACAGGACAATGAGATTTTGACGTTGGTTCAGCAAAAAGATGATGAAGCAATGGAGTATATGATAAAAAAGTATGGTCCTCTTGTAAAACGGGAGGTTCGTACTGTCTATCTGATAGGTGCAGAAACAGAAGACCTCTATCAGGAGGGTATGATTGGATTGTTTAAGGCAGTTCGAGATTACAATTTTGACAAAGGTGGAGGATTTGCGGGATTTGCTACGATGTGCATTCGCAGACAGATTCAAAACGCAATTACAAACTCCAATCGGAAAAAACATGGTCCATTAAACACCTATGTCTCCCTGTATGGAACAGGAGAAGACACAGAACAGTTTCGTTTGGAGAATATGGTGGCATCCTCTTCTCAGGAAAATCCGGAGACCTTGGTACTGGATAAAGAGCGACAGCACACGATACAGGACTTGATTAACCAGTATCTCAGTAAGATGGAAAAGCAGGTTCTTGATTTATACCTGCAAGGTCTGTCTTATGATGAGATTGCGGAATCTTTGGGAAAAACGAGAAAAGCAGTGGATAATGCGTTGCAGCGTATTCGTGGAAAAATGTCAAAAGTATCTGTGTAAAAATTAGGAGTGGTACTTGACAGCAAAGATAAAATACAGTATGATGTCCGATGTGTGAGTAATCGCATAAGCTGGCATGGCACAGTCGGTAGCGCACCTCATTGGTAGTGAGGAGGTCACGGGTTCGATTCCCGTTGCTAGCTTGTAAAAGATTTGCAAGAGATTGCAAATCTTTTTTTTATGCTATGGACTACAACCACAAAATTAGCAAAAAAAAGGATGCAAACCGCTACATGTTGTGCTATAATTGTATCTGTGTACCTAGGCTTAAGAGGTGAAAAGCTTAGAAGAAACAGATGAAAAAGGTGTGGAATAGATGAAAAAAAGAAGATGGATACATGCGTTGCTGGTGTTTAGTCTGCTTCTGGCGTTGTTTGCCGTTTCGGAGCCATTGCAGATGGTTCGGGCTGCTACATCCGCTACGATTAAGGCGGGTACCAGCAACTTATACATACGAGATTCAATAGGAGGCAGCCCTCTTAAGGATACAGATGGAAATACCATATTCTTAAGTGGTGGACAGACGCTTACGGTAGAGGATACTTCCAACTCAAGTTGGTATAAGGTAAGCCTGACCTACAAAGAAAAGAAATACACAGGATATGTGGCGTCGTCCTATATCGTGATAGGAGATGCCGCGCAACAGGCTCCGTCGACACCGTCTGCGGATACAGAGTTTGAAGCTTATTTGACTGCGCAGGGATTTCCGGAAAGCTATAAACCGTATTTGAGGACGATTCATGAAAGTTATCCCAATTGGGTATTTCAGGCGGTACAGACAGGCATTGACTGGAATACCTTGTTGGATAATGAGGTTTCAAAAACCGGACAGGTCAAAAATATGATTTATGGAACATCTGCCTATCCGCATTATAACTGGAGGTCTACATCGGTTGGTTACAATAAGAAGACCGATACCTGGAGTCCGTATGACGGAACAAATTGGTTCGCAGCATCCGATGCGATTGTTGCATATTACCTGGATCCAAGAACCTATTTGTACGAAAATTATATCTTTGCATTTGAGAGCCTGTCGTATCAGGAGGGTGTGCAAAATGTAGAAGGTGTGGAAGCGATATTGAAGGGAACCTTTATGTCGCAAACGGCACCGGCGGGTTCTAAAGTGAATTATTCACAATTGATTTTACAGGCGGCGCAGGCTTCCGGTGTGAGCCCTTATCATATTGCAAGTCGTATCAAGCTGGAAATGGGTGCCACAATCGGAACTGCCTGCTCCGGTACAGATAGCACGTATCCGGGAATCTATAACTTTTACAACATTGGAGCTTACAACACACCGAATGGAAATGCGGCATTAAAAGGTTTGGAATGGGCGAGTGGAACCGGAAGCTATGGCAGACCATGGAACACAGCAGAGAAATCCATCGTAGGAGGGGCACAGTTTCTGGGTGCAAGCTATATCAATGTTGGGCAGGATACATTATATACACAGAAATTCAATGTTACGAATGCCTCCTGTCTGTTTAGCCATCAATATATGGGAAATGTGCAGGCACCTGCAACAGAATGCTTGACAAGCTATCAGGCATACAAAAATAATAATTTGCTTGGCTCTACAATGGTATTTAAGATACCGGTTTATGTGAATATGCCGGATACTGCAGTATCAAAGCCGGCAGATTCCGGTAATCCAAACAACTGGTTGAAGTCTTTGACCGTGACAGGCTATACACTTACGCCAACGTTTGCCGTCAATGATACAAAGGATTATTCCCTGATTGTTTCGGAAAGCGTGACAAGCGTAAAGATTTCAGCAAAAACCGTAAATGCAAATGCGAAGGTAACAGGAACCGGTACGTTTGATTTGAAAAAAGGAACGAATACAAAGAAATTGGTGGTAACCGCACAAAATGGTGCGACACGAACCTACAAACTTACAATTGTACGAGGAACCGCAGATCAGACCGGAGAGGAAGACTTGAAAAAAGGAGACTTAAACGGTGATGGAAAGATTACTGCTCTTGATATTGTGAAGCTGCAACGTTTGATTGTTAAACTTGATGACGTGACAGAGGAAAAACTGGCGGTTGGAGATCTCAATGGTGATGGAAAGATTACTGCCCTTGATATCGTAAAGTTGCAGAGACATATTGTAGGACTTGAGAAGATAAAATGATGGAGGATCATATGAGACAGAACATGAAGAATCTACTTGTGATGTGTATAGCATTTTTTCTGTGCCTTCAATGCAGTGTTTTAGACACAAAGGCAGCGGCAAACGTAGTGATTGGTTTGTCCTCAGGAGAAGTCAGTATTGGAGATGGAGTAACTGCAACGATTTCGGTGAGTGGAGATGATATCTCAGCATATACCATCTATGTATCTTATGATTCGAGTGTATTGCAGTACAATTCTGCAAGCGGAAGTGCAATTGTAAATGGTGGCGGTGGAACCGTTACGATGAGTGGTACAGCTGCAGGTTCCATATCCATATCCTTTTCGGCCATTGCAAATGGAACAGCAAGTATCTCAACAAGCGGAAGTGATGTCTATGACATCAACGGAAGTGCGATTTCCATCTCTCATGCAGGCGCATCTGTAAAGGTAGAGACCCAGACGACACAGGCAACCACTGAGGCAACGACAGAGGAAGGAAAGACGACAGAGGCAACCACAGAGACGACCACGGAAGAAGATGAAAGGTCTTCAAATTGTGATTTGTCTTCCCTTCAGGTGTCACCGGGTAATTTGTCCCCATCTTTTTCTGCATCGACAACTTATTATGAGATGCAGGTTGATGAGGATGTAACAGGCATTGTAGTCAGTGCTACGGCAGCAGATTCGAAAGCAAGCACGAGTGTATATGGAGCTGATTCCATCAAAAAAGGTGAGAATACGGTTACCGTAACCGTCACTGCTGAAAATGGTGCAGTGAAAATGTATAATATTCGCGTTGTAGCGGGTGAAGATCTGGGTGACCCGGAAGCGGTTATTGATGGGAAGAAATATTCCTTTATCAAAGAAGCCGGAAATATAGAGATTCCGGAAGGCTTTACGGAGACAACCGCAAAATACAAGAATTGGGATGTACTTGCGTATGAATCTCCAAACAAGAAAGTGTTAGCGGTTTGTCTGGAAGATGAAAGTGGTGAGAAATTCTGGTTTATCATGGATGCAGAAAATGACAGGTTCACACCATATCAAGAGTATTCTTCTGATTTTAACCGCTATATGATTTTACCTTTGCCGGAGGATGTAAAGATTCCGGAAGGTTTCGAGGCAACGACGCTGAAGATTGGAGATAAAAAGATAGATGCATATCAGTCAGCCGGTATGGATGACAAGGATATTTATCTCATATATGCAGTCAATCTTGAGGGGGATGAAGGTTTTTATATATATGATACAAAAGAGCGTGCTTTTTTAAGATATGTACCAATGATTGTGGAAAAGACGGTTACCATTACAGCAACCCCGACACAGGCAACTCCAACACAGCCAACGATTGAGACAAAGATCAAAACAAAAAACAGTCCACTTGTCATTGGATTGTTGATTGGATTTGGATTTGTAATCGTGTTAATGATTGTATGTATCGTGATTTTTGTGAATCGAATCAATAAACAAAACAGGGATTTGTCGGATGCGGATGATATGTTAGCGCAGCTTGTGAACTTAAATCGGGATGTCAATCCGGAGTTGATAGAAAAGCTTGGCTTGTCGCTGACACCGGATGAAGTGGAGGCTGAACAGGTTGAGAGTTCTGTGGGTACAGATGAAGAACAAGCAGAGGAACAACAAACTTCACAGGAAGAAATTCTTTTATCGGAAGAAGAAAACAGTGCCGCTACAGAAACTGTAGAGCCTGAAAAACCGCAGGAACCGGAAAGTGTGACAGCGGATGAAGAAAAAGTGGAAGAGCAACCATCGGGAATGATTGCACAAATCGAGATGCCGGATGTGGATGCGATTGTGAGTGCGGTGAATGCTTCCTTCGAACGCAATATGGAGCAGGGACTGTCCTATGTAGAAAAGTCAGAGAAGGAACTTGCACACGAGGATTATGAGAAACGTTCGGAAGAAATCAATCATCACTTAAAAACAGACTATGATATGAGCAAGGATAGTATCTTTGCGGATGATGAGCAGGAATTGACGAAAAAGTAACATAATGGTACAATCAAAGTTATGCAAAGAATAAAAAGGAGACTGGCAGATGGAAGGCGAAGCAGTAGTTTCAAAGAATTTTATTGAACAGGAAATTGATAAAGACCTTGCAGAAGGAAAGTATACAAAGGTTGTAACAAGATTTCCACCGGAACCAAATGGATATTTGCATATCGGACATGCAAAATCAATTCTTTTGAATTATGGGTTGGCAAAGGAATATGGCGGAACATTCCATTTCCGTTTTGATGATACCAATCCTACAAAAGAAAAAACAGAATTTGTAAATTCGATTACAGAGGATATCAAGTGGTTAGGTGCTGATTATGGTGATCAGATTTTCTTTGCATCAGATTATTTTGATGCGATGTATGAGGCAGCTGTCAAATTGATTAAGAAGGGCAAAGCGTATGTATGTGACCTGAGTGCACAGGAGATTCGCGAGTATCGAGGTACTTTGACAGAGCCGGGTAAGGATAGCCCATATCGAAACAGAAGTGTGGAAGAAAATTTACAGCTGTTTGAAGCGATGAAAAATGGCGAGTTTGAGGACGGAACAAAGGTTTTGAGAGCCAAGATTGATATGGCTAGTCCCAATATCAACATGCGTGACCCGGTTATCTACCGAATTGCACGTATGACACATCACAATACAGGTGACAAGTGGTGCATTTATCCAATGTATGATTTTGCGCACCCTATCGAGGATGCGGTAGAGGGAATTACACATTCTATTTGTACCTTGGAGTTTGAGGATCATCGTCCGCTTTATGATTGGGTAGTCACAGAACTTGAATATGAACATCCGCCAAGACAGATTGAATTTGCAAAGCTGTATCTGACCAATGTGGTAACCGGAAAGCGTTATATCAAGAAACTGGTAGAAGATGGTATCGTAGATGGCTGGGATGACCCAAGACTGGTCAGCCTGAGTGCACTTCGAAGAAGAGGATTCACAAGCGAGTCAATCAAGATGTTCATGGAATTAGTCGGAGTATCAAAGTCACAGAGCTCTGTAGACTATGCAATGCTTGAGTATTGTATTCGTGAGGATTTGAAACTCAAGGCAAACCGTATGATGGCTGTTTTGGATCCTGTAAAACTGGTTATTGATAATTATCCGGAAGATCAGGTTGAATATTTTGAGATTGATAACAACCAGGAAGATGAAGGCGCCGGCAAGAGAACCGTTGCGTTTTCAAGAGAGCTTTATATCGAGCGTGAAGATTTCATGGAGGAACCGCCAAAGAAATATTTCCGTCTCTTCCCTGGAAATGAAGTACGCCTGAAAGGTGCATACTTTGTTAAATGTGTTGATTATAAAAAGGATGAAAACGGAAAGGTTACAGAGATTCATTGTACCTATGACCCGGAAACCAGAAGTGGTTCCGGATTTGAGGGTCGTAAGGTAAAGGGAACCATCCATTGGGTTAGCGCGCAGAGTGCAGTTGATGCAGAGGTTCGTTTGTATGAAAATATTGTGGACGAAGAAAAGGGAAAGCTCAACGAGGATGGAACACTCAATTACAATCCAAACTCTCTTACGGTTTTGAAAAATTGTAAGTTAGAGGCTGCTTTGAAGGATGTAAAGAAGGGTGATAAGTTCCAGTTCCTTCGTCATGGATATTTTTGTGTAGATGAAAAAGATACTACGGATGATCATTTGGTATTCAACCGGATTGTATCATTGAAGAGTTCGTATAAGCCGGCAAAATAAGTCTGCTATAAAAGAGGGGATTATTTATGAGCATTTTTTCAGCAATCGGTAAGCTGGGATTGGGGAATTTTGAAAATTCAAGAATTCTGGGTGAAGATGAAAATGAAAAAAGAAGATTAGCCAAAGAAAAAGAAGAATCCAAGACTCCGGAAGAGTGGGAGCAGGAATGTCTCTTTGATCGCGTTTACAAATGTCCGATTTGTGATTTCTCCTTTAAAACAAAATGTGTGCGGACAGGTCATGCCAGACTGATTGACAAAGATACGGATTTGCGCCCGATTTACGAGCATATTGATGTTTCCAAATATGATGTCATAGCTTGCGATAAATGTGGATATGCCTCCGTGGGAAGATTCTGGGGCAAGCTTGCCACGAGACAGATGCGTGCAATTAATAGTGAAATTGCAAGCAGCTTTACCGGAATTGATACATCGGAGGACAAAGGGATATATACCTATGAGGATGCGATTGTCCGCTATCAATTAGCCTTAGTCACAACTATGGTTAAGAATGCAAAAAGTAGTGAACGGGCCTATACCTGTTTGAAATACGCATGGACATTACGCGGATATCGAAAGTCTTTGGGAGCTACAGGGGATCCTGCTAATACCGAAAAAATAAAATCGCTTTATGCAGATGAACAGGAATGTATTCAGAATGCTTATGAGGGATTTGTTACTGCATTGTCCAAGGAATCATTCCCGATTGTCGGAATGGACGAAATGACCATGAATTATCTGCTTGGAGATTTGGCAAGACGGTTGGGAAAATATGAGGAAGCGTTGCGTTTTGTTGCAGCTGTTATCACCTCACGTACAGCGAATCAGAGAATTAAGAATAAGGCATTGGAACTCAAAGAATTGATTCGGGAAAACGCAAAAGCGCAAGCAGCAAAGTCATAAAAAGATGGAATGTATGAATATTCTGTTAGAAACAGAGGGATGAGTATGGAAGTGAGTGAAGTTTTGACGCAGACACCTGTTAAGTGCTCTTCGAAAACAAATGCAGAAAATGAATATGTTTATATCCTGTTGTCGAAGACACAAACTTTGCCATCGAGGGTCATCAAGATGTGGACAAAGGAGCCATACGCGCATACATCCTTGGCTTTGGATATAGAACTCAAAGAGATGTATAGTTTTGCGCGAAAACGGTTACATAATCCATTTGATTGTGGGTTTATCTATGAGGATATCGACACAGGGGTATTTGGACGTGATGTAGAGACGACCTGTTGTGTAGGAAGATTGCGCGTTACAAAAAAACAACATGAGAATATCCTGAAGATACTGGAAGAATTTAAACAGAAAAAAAGTGTATACCGGTATAATTATCTGGGTATTTTCGGTGTGATGTGTAATCGTTCGGTTGACAGACAGTATAACTATTTTTGCTCACAGTTTGTCGCCTATGTGTTGCGTAAAGCAGGGGTTCCGATGTTTGCAAAAGAACCGGGACTTTGTTGTCCGAGGGATTTTCGAACCTGGGATAAATTAGAGGTAATTTACGAAGGAAAGCTTCGGAATTATCGTAACTTTTTAAAATTGAATTATGTACGTGACCCGGAAACGGGAGCGTATCAGAAAATTTAAACAAGATGCCATCTGCCTGTGTGGATGGCATTGTATTTTTAAGGAGGAAATTATGGCAGAGCAGTTATATACCATACCAGTCAACGATGCTTTTGACTCTGATTGCGAGTGCCCAATCTGTATGATGAACCGACAGCTCGAGCAAAATGCGATTGAATACACCATGGGGCCGAGCTATATGGAGGATGATAACCGGGAACAGACCGATACGCTTGGGTTTTGTTCGCATCATATCCGAATGTTGTATGCACAGAAAAACCGTTTGGGACTGGCTTTGATGATGAAGACGCATACAGATAAGACGATTCGGGATCTAAAGGCGTTATCACAGCAAAAACCAGCTGTTTCCGGCGGGTTATTTAAAAAACAGGCGGCCTCCTCTGTGGGAGAATATATTGAGAAATTAGAGTCAAGCTGTTTTATCT
>JBJENA010000058.1:0-40158 GCA_051879955.1 Wujia sp. | reverse complement strand
ATTGCCGCTACATTGGAAGCAGCAAAAAATACCCCTCACAATGAGACATGGTGTATTTTCCAGCCGCATACTTATACCAGAACACACGCACTTCTCGATGAATTTGGCAAGGCACTTTCCCACTGTGACCATGTCATTCTGGCTGATATATACGCAGCAAGAGAACGCGATACCGGGCTGGTATCTTCCAGAGATGTGTGTGACTGCATCAACAATCATGGTGGAAAAGCCATCTATTTGGGTGATTTTGATACAATCGAAAAATTTGTCGAAAAAAATTGCAAAAAAAATGATTTGTTGATAACTATGGGTGCCGGAAACGTTGATTCTATCGGCGATTCCTTACTAAAAAAATAGTTATCCACATTATCCACAGACCTTTCAGGGAGAGATACCCAAGGAGGTCTGTGTTTTTTTGTTTACATAAATTTTACATATTTTGACGCAAAATCACGCAGTATTGTTGGTGTCATATTTATGGTAACCATCTATCCACATTATCCACATTATCCACATTTTCCCAAAAGTCAGAGGCCGAAAAGGTGTTCGGTTGAAATTTGTTTTTGACGTGTTATAATTTGAAATGCTTCTGGGAAATCAGAAACAAAAGGGGAAGTTTGAGACTATGAAAAGTATACGTTTATCCACTGCGAACAGTGAGAGTTACTCATCAATTTCAAATATTTTTATCGACCATTACATGACAGATGCAAACGGAGATTTTGTAAAAATCTATTTATATTTGATACGTTTGCTAAACAGTCAAAGCGAGATTTGTATTGCAGATATTGCAGATCATTTTAACTTAACAGAAAAAGATATCTGTCGTGCGATCAAATACTGGGTTACGCGTGAGGCATTACAGCTTACCTTTGACGAGAATGGACAGCCAACCGGTATTGTCATTCTTCCATTGAAGGCCCCAAATCCGGATCTTGCAATACAGGCTGACGCGATTTCTTTGCTTCGCTCTGATGCAATCAATCCAAAAGCCACAAAAACGGTTATGACTCAGAATCCGGTTGAGGAGACATCAACGGCAAAGATTGTACCAATCTCTGCTTCTGTCGAATTATCTGCACCTGCAAAGCCTAGGTTTTCTGCCGAGGAAATCAGTAGTCTGATGGATGATGCAAATTGGGAAAATATCCTGATTCTTGTGGAGACATTTTTTAACAAACCGGTTTCTCAAACGGATATGCAATCGCTTCTTTACATATATGAAACACTTAGTTTCTCCTATGATTTATTTGAGTATTTGATTGAATATTGTTCTGAAATGGGAAAGAGAAGCTGCCGTTATCTGGAAGCAACCGCCGTTGGATGGTATCAGGATAATATCCAGACGCGTGCACAGGCAAAAGAATTATATGGTGCGATGAGCAAGACCTGCCGTCTCGTATATAAGACTTTAGGAATTCGACGCAACACGCCTACAACCAGTGAGCAGGAGATTTTCAAAACCTGGACGAGGGATTATGGATTTGACGATGCGATTATCGAGGAGGCTTGCAACCGTGCAGTCACAAATGCCAGCAATCCTTCTATCAAATATGTCAATGCGACACTTACCAACTGGCACAATGCCGGAGTAAAGACACGAAAGGACATCGCCGTATTGGATGAAGAACACAATCATTCCAAGAAAGCAAAGGCGTCACAACCTGTAAAGAAAACTGCTTTTCATTCTTTTACGCAGTCAAGCATGAAGACACAGTTAGATGAAATGGAACAGCTCTTTCACCAAGAGGTAAATCAGCAATGAATTTTGAAGTGTTAAAAAAAGAAAAGATTATACAGGATCTTTCGAATCTTCGATTAACAAATAAACGCAAGCTCCAGAACCGCGAACAGGAAATTTACGAAAAGATTCCGGAAATACGCCAATTAAAGAAACAAAATAAACTTTCTTACCTTACCATTGCAAAACAACGAATTGATAAAAGCATTATTACAAATGATAATGTACAAACAAATCGCGAAAATTCTGCCCGGATTCGTGAGCTGCTTCTGATGCATGGCTACCCGGCAGACTACCTTGAGCCGATTTACGAATGTCAAACCTGTTACGATCAGGGGTTTGTGGATGGACGGACCTGCAGGTGTTTTGAAAAGCGTATGATTATGGAGCTTTATAAGCAGTCCAACCTGACAAGTGTGTTGAACAAAGAAAACTTCGATACCTTTTCTCTGTCATACTATAATCAAAATAGTGAAAACCAACAGATTAGCGCTTACGAAAATGCCAAAAATGTTCGCAATCGTTGCATGGATTTTGTTGAGCGATTTGAGCACAAAAAAAGAGACCGCGGCAATCTTCTGCTGTACGGCGAAACCGGACTTGGAAAAACCTTCCTGACAAATTGCATTGCCAAGTCACTGCTCGACAACGGACATTCTGTCCTATATTTGTCTGCCATCGATTTATTTGATCATGTTTTGGGAGATTTTTTCATTAATAAAAAAAGAGACCTTGAAGAAATCTACAAGTATGTATATAATAGCGAATTGTTGATAATCGATGATTTGGGTACAGAGTTAACAAATGCTTTTGTCTGCTCCCAGTTATTTGAGATTATAAATCAACGTGGTTTGGCAGGAAAATCGACTGTCATATCCACAAATCTTTCCATGCAGGACTTACAGCTTCGTTATACCGAACGAATCATGTCACGTATCGTGGAAAGCTACACTGTACTCTATCTGTACGGTGACAACATAAGATACCAAAAAAGAAGAGAAATGATTCAAACACAGCATTCTGAATCATAACACAATGGAGGAAATTATCATGCCAGATTCAAGCAATCTTATTACGATTCCTGTTGGTAAACTCGGTATTATTCCACTTGAGAGCTCAAAAGCACTCGGTGAAAAGGTAGACGCCTATATTGCCCGTTGGAGAGCACAGCGTCAAAATGAACACAAAGACAGTATCACTTTTGCAGGCTATGAGCAGGATTCCTACATCCTCAAGTCATCTTGTCCACGTTTTGGTTCAGGAGAAGCAAAGGGAACCTTACAGTCTTCTGTTCGTGGTACCGATGTCTATATTATGGTAGACGTTGTAAACCACAGCATTCAGTATAAGATTTGTGGTCAGCCGACGATGATGTCTCCGGATGATCACTATTCAGACATGAAGCGTATCATTGCTGCTATGGCCGGAAAGGCAAACCGCATCACTGTTATCATGCCATTCTTGTATGAAAGCCGTCAGCACAAGCGCAGTAGCCGTGAATCTCTGGATTGTGCAATTGCATTGCAGGAGCTTGTTTCTCTTGGCGTTGACAATATCATTACTTTTGACGCGCATGACCCACGTGTGCAAAACGCGATTCCATACAGTGGTTTTGAAAATATCATGCCAACCTACCAATTTATTAAGACTTTGCTTCGCACAACACCTGATTTGAAGCTTGACAGCGACCATATGATGGTAATCAGCCCGGATGAGGGTGCGATGAACCGTGCGATCTACTTTGCAAACCACCTCGGCGTGGATGTTGGTATGTTCTATAAGCGTCGTGATTATACAACGATTGTAAATGGCAAGAATCCAATTGTTGCCCATGAATTTCTGGGTGATGATGTGGAAGGTAAGGATGTTATCATCATCGACGATATGATAGCTTCCGGCGAGAGTATGCTGGATGTTGCCCGTCAGCTTAAAGCCAGAAAGGCAAAACGCGTTTACTGCCTCGCAACCTTTGGATTGTTTACAGCAGGTTTGGAAATCTTCGACGAAGCACAGAAGAATGGAACGATTGAGAAAGTTATCACAACAAACCTGACCTATCAAAATCCGGACCTTTTCACTCGTACATGGTATGAGAGTGCGGATATGAGCAAGTACATTGCCATCCTGATTGATCACCTCAATCACAATGCTTCTATCAGCAAGCTGTTAGATCAGTCTGAGCGTATTCAGGCACGTATTCAGGAATATAAGGAATGCGGAACCATCACAGATAACTATCAGGCTCCAACTGTATAGGATATAAAAATAAGGCTGCCACATGCAGCCTTATTTTTATGGTTCTTCAGATGTTTCCTGTGCCTCTGAGTATACGTAAATATCAATTTTCTCATCATTAAGATTATTGGTAATGGTAATCGTTGCAGTCCCTGCCTGTTTTGGTGTTACATGCAAACGGGCAACTGATGGACCTGTCGGTGCTGAATCCCAGGTACAATCTACGATTGCCGTGTCACTGGAATTTGCTGTGACTTCAATCTCACCGGATATACAGACACGAACAATCGTATCCTCTTTGATATGAAGGATTGTATCACTTACAAACATATCCTCATATCCCTGCGCCGAAATTGCATCTGTGAAGCTGGCAAGACCATCGAGTATCTCTTCCTTTTCCTTCAATGTTTGAAGTTCCTCCCGGTACTCTTTTATCTGTCCTTTATATTTATTGATGTCTTCCTTTAACGCATCCATCTCCGTCTGCATAGCGGCTATCGTATCTTCCTGTTCTCTTATCTGACTGCGGAAATAAGCTGCTGCCACGTCACTTTCTGAAGCAATACTGTTTCTTTCTTCATTTGCCTTTTGTACCTTGCTGCTAAAATAAAAGAACCCAAACAGCATTCCACCGGACAAAAAGACCATCAACGCGATTGCAACAGCGATATAAACACTCTTCTTAGGCTGTTCGCCCGCCTGCGCAATACCTGTATCCTCCAATGGCTTTCCACAGTTTACGCAGAACATCGTGTGCTGCGAATTTTCAGTTTTACAATGTTTACATATCATATTGTCCATCTCCTGTACCTTTTTACTATACTAGTTTTCAACTAACTGTCAAGTCCTTTTTCGCTACCGATTCCGAAGAAGCTCAAAAGTCCCAAGAACATTGAGGAGTCCATATCCCCAGGAAGGGTTGGGATAAGGAATATCAAATACCTGCTTTGCACCACGTACAAATAGTTGTCGGATAATTTCTGTATTTATTTTTTGCTGATTTCCTCTCACAAATCCCCATTCTAAGAGCAGTGCAGCTGCGCCTGCTGTTATAGCGGCAGCCAGACTTGTTCCACTTTTCGCTGCAAATAACGGCGTACTTCCTCTTGCCAACAGTGTATCTACATTTTGTGCCGGTGCGACAAAATCCGGTTTAATTCTTCCCTTTCTGGTATATCCACGACTCGAGCGCACATATAAGGCTCGGTCCTTATGATTGTATCCACCTACCACAATAGTCTGATTTGCTGTTCCCGGCGCACACAGGGTAACGTCCGTCGTTGGCTGGGCAAACCTTGTATTGCTCTTCAAAAACTGTCTCATAGGAAGCCAGGCATCAAATCCCAACGCATAACCAAAGCTCATCTCCTGTACAAGGATTCTCCAAATACCAACCGCCGTATTTGTGAATTGTAGAAATACCAGAGGATCTCCGGAATTTTGTTCTACAACAATCTGCTGCATATACAGCCTTGTACCCTCATATAAAAAGAGATGCTCTGCTGCCGCATCCTCATTTACCGGCAAACCATCAAATCGCTCCCCTGTTGGTGAAATTACCTGCACACGGTAGAGATTCGGCGCATTTCCCCATATCTCCAGACAAAATCCCGATTCGCCCGGCTCAACATAGATTTCCATATCTGTATTTACCGTACCCGAAAAATGTCCCCCTGCCCCAAGCTCATTGCCTCCTGCCGTCACAATGCAAACGCCTCGCAAGGTTGCAATGGTATCGAGATATTGTTCCAAATTCAAATTGCCGTTATGATCTCCCTGATTGGTTCCAATTCCCAGGCAAATTACAATCGGTTTTCCCAATTCCATTGCTTTGTTAATCAAATATTTCACGCCCAGAATAATATCGGCTTCACTATAACACTCTACGTCCTCCGGAATCCGAAAATAATCTCTCAGATTTCTCTTTGCCGGCTTTAGCTTCACCATCAAAATATCTGCATTGGGTGCAATTCCGCGAAAGGACGTCGTCTGCGTCTCATAGAAATTACCTGCCGCCAAGCTTGCCATACTGGTTCCATGGCCTGATTCATCCGGTGGTCCGGCAAGGAAACGACCCTCTGAAACTGCCAACTGTATTTCCTCTCTTTGAAATTCTCTTCCGTATCCGAAAATCGTATTGATATGTTCCTCTGAGGAATCATATGCCTCTATCGTCTGATCCCAGATCGCCTGGATGCGGGATCTTCCATTTTTAAAAAACAACTCACTCTGGTACGCAATCCCTGTATCTACAAATCCGATTAATACCTCTTCTCCGGTCAAAGACAAGCCCGGAATTGTTTCAACCTGCAAGGCTCCAATGCTTTCATTTGCAGACAAATCCAACAACCCATAGCATTTGGGAACCACAGAATAATAGTAATTGAGCGCACCCTTTAAGACATTGGATCCTACGATATAGGAATCCCGTTTCTTATAAGCAACCAGAAACTGATTGTTGATTCTGGTAATACATTCCGGGCGAAGTCCGTCGATTACCCCTTGCAAATTATTGTCATACTTAATCAGGTAATCAAGTACCTCTTCCTGATAGATATAATCCGAACAACCTCTCTCATGCATTCCATTTGCCACTTCCGGATTAAAAGTATCCATACGCACCCACAAAAATAAGTCCTCTGCAAACTCTATGCAAGGACTTATTTTTTATGACTTATATACGTTTTAATCGATTTAATAATTGCTCATCACTTAAGCGAAATACATCATCTATAATCCAGATATGCATATCTCGCGCTCTTTGTTTAAAGAACTGTGTACCCGTTGTGTCATCACAGGCTCTGGCTAAAACTAAGGCTTTTCTAGCATATTTTCCACCAAATTTACGGGAGACTGTCTCTAGTTCATGAAGGGCATTTCCCCCTACTTTTCCGCTTTTGCATGAGATAAAAATCGGACATACCTGTTTCATCAATATGACATCAATTTCATTCATCGTGTCGTAGCCTGGGTTGTTGATATCATGAATTTCTCCATCCCAATCAATGTGCGCTCCAATCACTGCATCCGAAAAGAGATAACCATCTCTGGTTGCAACCTCATACACATGAAGCTCCAACATATTTCCGGCCTTTTGAATAATCTTCTTAATGTGTTGATTCTTAAACCGGAATATGACCTTTTTGCCACGTTCTTCGTAATCCTTTAGCATGCCAATCTCGTACAGGTCTCTCAGCAGCTTTTTCGCATCGCCAATTTGGTTAATATATAGTTCTTCCCAACCTTCACGCTGTCCCGGGGTATTTTTTCTCAAGCTGTCAATCGTTGCACAATACTTATTCCAGCTTTCACGATATCTCTTGCACAAGTCCCACATAGTTCGAATGTCCGCCCGAAATTCATCCGTAAACTTCCATTCCGATATGCTGCCGGTATCCTTGGTTAAAAGTCCACCATGCAAGACAATATCATCCGCTATACTCATATTGAAATGATAATCGGTTGTCACAACCTGGGAGCCTCGAATATCAATTTCTTTCCCTGTGAAAGGGTCAATACGTAGCTTACTGATATTCATACGTGCTGCGATACAGCCAAGTGCAATCAAAATCAACTCACTTCCACCTGTCAGTTCAAATCGTACACCCGGATACTCCCTGATAATTCCGGCTAAAAGTCCGATGGCTGCATTTAAATCATCCTTTGGAACTTCAATAAATTCCAATTCCACATTGGGGCACTTGCTGTCACGAAAATGCATAATATCATGAATTTTCTTTGTAATCATATTATCCTTGTGTCCAAGGAAGATGATTTTTTCCGGTCGATACTTTATCATGGCCATTACATTCTCCAATGGTTCCTGTGAATAAAATTCAACCAATACCTTTGTACGTTCCATGCAACCACCCTCTTTTCTTCCGTCTACTGTGCGGATGCAAACAATGCCGCAATTTCATCCGGTGTCAACTGTCGATTTGGATTCTCATCCGCCACCGGCTGTGGTTCCGGTTGTACTTGTTCCACCGGCTCTTCTTGCGCTTCCAATTCTTCTGCATGTCCCTGGGCTGCTGCAAACAATGCCGCAATCTCATCCGGTGTCATCTGCCGATTTGGGTCATCCTCCACCACCGGCTGTGGTTCCGGTTGTACTTGTTCCACCGGCTCTTCTTGCGCTTCCAATTCTTCTGCATGTCCCTGGGCTGCTGCAAACAATGCCGCAATCTCTTCCGGTGTCATCTGCCGATTTGGATCGTCATCTACCACCGGCTCCGGTTCAACCACTGCTTCCGGCTCCGGTTGTGCTACTGGCTCTGTTTCCTCTGCAACCTCCATCTGTGGGAATGGAATCACATCTGCGAGCTCTTCGTTTTGTTGCTCAATTTGTTGTACCACCTGCTCATCAATCCTATGTACTTCTAAGGTATCATCAGATTCTCCGATGTTTCCAAGCAATGCATCAATCAGACTTTGATCCATTGCATCAGGATGTTCATGTACCTTGAAATCATCCATGGAATTCGCCCGATGTGTTTCCTTGGATTCTTCAAACAGCTCTGCCACAAGATCCGGATTCATGCTTTCTTTCTCGTCTGTGGACTTGATTTCAACCTTACTCTCTGCATCTGTAGCGATAATACCCTGAATCTGTAACTGTGGTGGCTCTTCTATGTGCTCATGGTCTTCCATGACAGCTTCCTGAACTTCTACTTCCGCATCGTCCGGTTCCGGAGAAATCTCATTAACAATATCCATTTCATCCAGCCACTTTGACACATTTGTATCCTCTTGCGCCGGTTCCTGCACAACAGTCTCATTTGTAGATTCTACCACAACCTTCTGTTCTTTTTCGACCTTTATCAGCTCTTCTACCTGCTTCGGAAGGCCCTCCATCCGGGCAATCTGATTCTGTAGCATCTCAAGCTGCTGCTGCATGCGCTTTACTTCATCGTTAACCTGTAAAACAGCTGCTGCCACGCTTGCAATCTCCTCCACCACATCCGCAGAAAGCTCTTTTGTCGCAGAAAACTGTTTATCACTGTTGTTCTGGTTGTACTTCACAACAATCTTAGTTGCCTTATTCATAACCTGTTCTAAATGCTGTGTAATACCTTCCTGACACATCAGCTGCGTTTTCATGATATCCGCCATCAATGCAGATAATTCTTCGGTCTGCTTTGCGAGCTGGGTATTTGTATTTCTCTGCTGCACATAAGATGCCTTGCCAAGCCGTTCAAGTTCTTCGTAATCCTTGGACTCCTTCATCGACGCAACCAAATCCTTCATGCACTCTGACACATAATCTTTCGTCGCATCTTCCTTGGTGATTTTCAAATCGACCAATGCCATAAGGAAGATGTACAGACTGCCTACCACCAACACGGAGGCACCGGCAATATAGATTGGCTGTGTGCGATACATGAACATACAATAAATCCATGCCAACAACACGGTAATCCCGACCATCGCCAAAGTTACGATTCTCTTATATCGATTTCCCATATCTGCCTCCTACTTATCCTTTGTAATATTTTTCAGGATCCGCAAACTTTGTATATTTGCCAATCCATCTCAAATCCACACTACCCGTCTCACCACTACGCTGTTTTGCAATAATGATTTCCGCTGTCTGTGGCTTTGTAGTGGTCTCCGGATTATAATACTCATCTCTGTATATAAACATAACCACATCCGCATCCTGCTCAATCGCCCCGGATTCTCGCAAATCTGATAATACAGGCTTATGATCCGGTCGGCTATCTACGGCACGCGACAGCTGCGACAGTGCGATAATCGGAATCTTCAATTCCTTCGCAAGCGTCTTTAGCGCTCTCGAAACCTCTGAAATAAACTGCTGTCTGTTTTCTGACTTTCCATTCAACAACTGCAGGTAATCAATAATAATTAATTCCACACCGTAATTCATCTTCCACTTACGGGCAATGGAACGAAGCTCAGAAACGGTAATCGCAGAATTTTCTTCAATATAGAGAGGAGAATTCGCTACTGCTTCGGTACTTTCAATTACCTTATCCCAATCATCATCTGACAAATCTCCAAGCTTCATGCTTTTAGAATCAACCATGGCATCAACGGCCAAAATACGCGAAACCAGCTGTTCCTGGCTCATCTCCAAAGAAAAGATTCCAACGGGTATATGCTTCATCACTGCAAGCGAATGTGCGATATTCAGTACAAATGCGGTCTTTCCCATCGCAGGTCGCGCAGCGACAAGTAAGAGTTCTCCACCGTGCATACCAGTCAGCATATTATCCAGATCTCGAAATCCGGTTGGTATGCCCGTCACCTTGCCTTCGTTCTTGGCCGCCTCTTCAATCTCACGGATCACATTCATGACAATTTCCCGGATACTGGTGCTTTCCTTTGAACCATGCTGGCTTTGCACCATCTTAAAAATCTTCTGCTCTGTCTCCTCCAATAACGTATCTGCACTTTCATGGGACAGATAACAATCCTTTTCCGTATTCTCACAGAGCTTGATTAATTGTCGAAGTGTGGCCTTTTCCTTGACAATTTTTGCATGGGGAATTACCAATGCAGAAGTCGGTGTAGAACTGATAATCTGTGCAATAAAGGTGGCGCTCGCAATCTCTTGTGGCACATCCTTCATCCGAAGCTTGTTCTCCAATGTAACGACGTCAACACCAGAGCCTTCATTGTAGAGCTCTACCATACTTTCGTATAAGATACCGAACTGCGCATTATAAAAATCTTCCTTGTCCAACAAATCACACACATCTGAAATGGCATTTCGGTCCAAAAGCATAGCACCGATTACAGCCTGCTCTGCGTCTTTACTATGCGGTTGTATTCTTCTAATACTATTTTCATCCATAAAAAACTTACCAATCTATGTTAGCTCTCTGCAACCTTTACTGTCATATGTGCCATTACCTTTGGATGTAGCTTAATCTCTACGGTATGGGTTCCCGGAAACTTAATCGCATCCTTCATCACAATTTTCTTCTTATCTACTTCATGTCCGAGCTGCTTGCGAATTGCCTCTGCAACTTCTTTCGAAGAAATCGAACCAAAGGTTCTTCCTCCTTCACCCATCTTGATAGAAAGCTGTACACTTTCCTCCTCCATCTGTGCTGCAAGTGCCTGGGCCTGAGCGAGGATTTCTGCAGCTACTTTGTCATCATGTGCTTTTTTTAACTTCAAATCATTGAGGTTCTTTCCGGTTGCTTCCACACCCAACTTCTTTGGAAGAATCATGTTTCTTGCATATCCGTCCGATACCTCTACAATCTCATCTTTTTTTCCTAAACTCTTTACATCCTGCAATAAAATTACCTTCATTGTCGCATCCTCCTAGCTTCTAAATATCGCCTTCCTGATACATCTCAGTCAATAATATTTTCAATTGATCAACCGCCGTATCATTATCTATTCCTACAAACTGTGCACCTGCAATATTTGCATGTCCACCGCCACCTAATTTCTCCATAATAACCTGTACATTTACATCATCCACAGAACGCGCACTCATAAATACCGTTCCATCCTTCTGCGTCACTACGAAAGAAGCACGAATACCATCGATATCCAGCAAATCATTGGCAACCTTCGCAGCAACCACTGTCGGTGCATCGGATTCTTCCGGATTTACGATGGAAATGGCAAAATGATCCATGAAAATTTCTGAATTCATCACACCCTGTGCCAGCTGCTTATGTGTATACAAATCACTTCGAAACATCTTACGGACACGTACCACATCTGCACCGTTTCGGCGCAGATAAGAAGCTGCTTCAAACGTACGCACACCGGTCTTTGTCAGGAAATTATCTGTATCAATCACAATACCTGCGTACATCGCGTCTGCCTCAATCGGACGAAGCTTCACCTTCGCCTCAATATACTGCAGCATCTCCGCAATCATCTCACAAGCTGAACTTGCATATGGCTCAATATAAGAAAGGGTCGCATTTTCAATAATCTCATCCGACTGTCTGTGATGGTCAAATACCACAATGGATTTTGACAGACTCAGCAATTCTTCACACTCTGTCATACTTGGCTTATTGACATCTGTCACAACCACCAGGGTATTTGGTCCAACACTGCTGATTGCCTGTTCGCTATTGATAATCATATCCTCTGCATACAGACTATTTCCGATAAATCCGCTGATAATCGGTCGAATCGCGGAAGTAATCTCATTGACGACAATATGCGCATTTTTATCCAAAGACTTCACAAGCCGATAAACACCTACTGCAGAGCCAAAGGCATCTGCATCCGGTCTCCTGTGTGCCATGATGATAACATTGTCCTTGTTCATCAACAATTCCTGGAATGCCTGCGCCTTTACTCGCGCCTTAACCGTTGTTGACTTTTCTGTACCGGCACTCTTTGCACCATAATATGTCGTCTTATCTCCATATTTCACAACCGCCTGGTCTCCACCACGACCAAGGGCTAACCCAATTGCGGTTCTTGCTCGCTCGTAAGCCTTTGCAAAGCTGTCTGTACCTGCACCAACACCAATACTTAATGTAACCGGAATTTCATTTCCGACATTGATGCTCTTAACCTCATCTAAAATCGCAAATTTCGTTTCCTGAAGCTGTGGCAGATACTGCTGCCGAAATACAAACAAATATTTGTCCTTTTCCAGCTTTTTCCCAATCGCATCAATCGTAGAAAGATACATATTGATACGACGATCCACCAACGCATCTACCAGAGAATGACGAACCTCTTCCGTATTTTCCATAACCTCGTCATAGTTATCAATATACAAAAGACCCGCAACCAGCTTTTGATCCTCATTTTCCTTCTTACAGACACGAAGCTCTGTCTCATCATACAGATACATCGTAAGAAGTGCCTCGCCTCTCGGTGATACAAAGCTATCTTCTTCCTGTGTGACCAGACCTTCCTGAAATTCAATGCGTCGAATCAAAGCACGATACTGCCTTGTCTCTGTCTCAAGATCCAGCTCCACCTCGTCTTCATCAAGGACATCCTGTGTAATCAATGGAAAGAACACAGAGATGTTTTTGCGAATCCGCTTTTTCGATCCGCCACCCACTTCTTCGATGAATTTTGCATTTCCCCAAAGAATCCTTCCATCTGTATCCAAAAGAGCATATGGCACTTCCAATTCTCCAAGAAGCTGCTTTTGAATCTGACCCTGTTCCAATGCAAACCGAAATAAAATGGGCATAATCCCGGTTCGCATCACAACAAAGATAACCAGATGACTTGCAACGTATATTACCACAAAGCCAATCGCAATCCTTCCACTTTTTTCATCGTTGGTATACAGGATTGCACACATTCCCAGTAACAAAATCATCAAAATAAACGGAATACACAAATACTGTTCAATTTTACGTTTTAAGATTTTTTCATTTTTCATTTTTATTTGCTAATCACAGCCAAACGCTCCTTTACCTGCTCCAAGGTTTCTGTATACTTCTGAAGCTTGGCTTTTTCTTCTTCCACCTTTGCTGCCGGAGCCTTGTCTACAAATTTTGGATTGGCAAGCATACCGGATGCACGCTTGATTTCACCCTCTAAACGGGTCTGTTCCTTCTCGAGACGTTCGATTTCCTTCTCGATATCTACCAACTCAGCAAAAGGGATATAGATAGCTGCATCATGAATCACTACAGATACCGCATCATCTGCAATACCGGTCTTATCCTCCTGTACCGCCACCTCACTTGCATAACCAAGTGTGCCAAAGAAACTCTTACTTGCCTCAAAAATTGCACGAATTTCCGGCTTTGCAGAAACAACATAAACACTTGCTTTCTTGCTTGGAGCCACGTTCATTTCTGTACGAACATTTCGAATACCTCGAACTGCCTCTTTAATCTTATCTACGGCAGCTTCGTCCTCTTTAAACTCGTATGCTGTCTGATACTCCGGCCATTTTGAAATCATGATAGACTCCTCATCTGTCAAAGTACAGAAGATTTCTTCTGTTACAAATGGCATATATGGATGCAACAGCTTTAATCCGGTTGTGAGCACTGTCTTGAGTGTCCAAAGTGCTGCTGCCTTTGTAGCATCCTCATCATTCCAGAGTCTTGGCTTCACCATCTCGATATACCAGTCACAGAATTCTTCCCACAAGAAGTCATACAGCTTTGATACCGCGATACCAAGCTCATACTTCTCCATGTTGTCTGTTACTTCCTTCACAAGATCATTCATCTTAGACAAAATCCACTTGTCTGCCAATGTAAATTCATATTTGTCCATTGCAGCGCTTACATTTGATGCCATCTCGGCATCGATACCGGAAATGTCTGCTTTTTCGATATTCATCATGATAAATCTGGAAGCATTCCAAATCTTATTTGCAAAGTTACGACTTGCCTCGACACGCTCCCAATAAAAACGCATATCATTTCCGGGTGCATTTCCTGTAATCAATGTGAAACGAAGCGCATCAGCGCCGTACTTCTCAATTACCTCAAGCGGATCAATTCCGTTACCAAGAGACTTACTCATCTTACGTCCCTGATCGTCTCTTACCAAACCGTGGAACAATACGGTGTGGAATGGAAGCTCACCGGTCTGCTCAATAGATGAAAATACCATACGGATTACCCAGAAGAAGATAATATCATATCCGGTTACCAACACATCCGTCGGGAAGAAGTAATCCAAATCCTCTGTCTTTTGCGGCCAGCCCAAAGTAGAAAATGGCCACAGCGCAGATGAAAACCATGTATCCAAAGTATCCTCATCCTGCTTCAAATTGCTGCCATTACATTTTGGACAGGTACATGGTGCTTCCTTGGCAACCACGATTTCTCCGCAATCCTGACAATAGTAAGCCGGAATTCTGTGTCCCCACCAAAGCTGTCTGGATACACACCAGTCACGGATATTGTCTAACCAGTTGAAATAAGTCTTATCCATACGCTCCGGAATAAGCTTTAGCTTTCCATCTACAACTGCCTGCTTTGCCGGCTTTGCCATCTCGCTCATTTTTACGAACCACTGTGGCTTTACCATCGGTTCAACGGTTGTCTTACAACGGTCATGCGTTCCAACCATATGTGTATGTGGAACGACCTTTACCAAAAGACCCAATGCATCCAAATCTGCTACAATCGCCTTACGTGCTTCGTAACGGTCCATACCTTCATACTTTCCGGCAATCTGATTCATGGTTGCATCATCATTTAAAATATTGATTTCTTCTAAATCATGTCTCTTTCCAACTTCAAAGTCATTTGGATCATGTGCAGGTGTTATCTTTACGCAACCGGTTCCAAATTCCTTGTCTACATATGCATCTGCGATAACCGGAATCTCACGGTCTGTCAAAGGAAGCTTCAACATCTTACCGATGATATCCTGATAACGCTCATCCTCCGGATTCACTGCAACTGCTGTATCTCCAAGCAATGTCTCCGGACGTGTAGTCGCGATTTCTACAAAACGACCTTCCTCGCCAACAACCGGATAGTTGATGTGCCAGAAGAACCCATCCTGTTCCTCATGAACAACCTCTGCATCTGAAATCGAGGTCTGGCAAACCGGACACCAGTTTCCAATACGGGAGCCTCTGTAGATATATCCCTTATCATAAAGCTTACAGAAAACTTCCGTTACAGCCTGGTTATTTCCTTCATCCATCGTGAATCTCTCACGATCCCAATCAGCAGAAGAACCCAGCTTTTTGAGCTGATTTACAATCTTTCCACCGTATTCTCTTCTCCAGTCCCATACACGGTCTAAGAATTTCTCACGACCCAGGGTTTCCTTATCAAGGCCTTCCTGCTTCAATGCCTCAATAACCTTAACCTCTGTTGCAATGGCTGCATGGTCCGTTCCCGGCTGCCAAAGTGCATTATAGCCCTGCATACGCTTAAAACGAATCAAAATATCCTGCATGGTATTGTCAAGCGCATGTCCCATATGAAGCTGACCTGTGATATTTGGAGGTGGCATCACAATCGTAAAAGGTTTTTTGCTGCGATCTACCTCTGCATGGAAGTACTTATTTTCTTCCCATTTTGCATACAATCTCCCCTCGATTTCCGAAGGGTTATAATTCTTTTCTAATTCCTTAGCCATGTTCTCCTGTCTCCTTGTTTCCTTATTTCACTTTCACTGCACTTACAACGACAAATTGTAACCTGCAAGTAATTCTTTGATGTATCCCTCAATCCCCGGATTGTTGGCAATCGCCTGATGTAATGCTGCCTTTGCCGCCTCACACAGTTTTTCACTGCTTGCCACCTTCTCACGGATCGTCTGTCTGCGAACGTTGAGTCCATGTTTGATTTCAACCATTTCCCGCCGGTCAATCAGGGCACTCGTCTGCTTCGGCCACACAAGCGGATCCGATAACCCCGCATCTGCCAGCTGACTAATCAGCTTGTCACAATACATGCGATAGTCTTCGCTCGCTTTGTTGTATTTTCTGGCATCCCGCTTCATGCGGTTATACTGTTCCCATATATACTCCAGTTCCTTAGCGGAATTGACACCATATTTTTCATAGATATAATCCATGGTATTTGTATTGTTGATATATTTTACTTTCACCTTATTGAGCAGTGATACCGCGCGTTTTAGCTTTGCATCCGTTTCTCTTACATTTGCAGTCAACGTATTGTATCGCAAAAAGCAAACCACAAAGATGCCCACCGCAACGGTAGCAATGATACACGACGGAAAAACAACATTTACCTTTGCAAACACAGATACCAGCAACAAACTCATAATCGTGAGCAAAAATGCAATCAATACGGTGATGACGACACCTCTGATTCGGTATGCCTGATCGGTGTCCTCCACACGCGCATATTTCAAATCTTCTTTTTCGCCCTCGAGATATCCCATGTCGTTTTTTAACATGGAATCCCGCACTTCCATATCAAGCAGATTTTTTATCGTCTCCGGCACCTGATCCTCTAAACGCTCCATGGTCATGTACTGCTCCATGGAAAGTAAATTCTCAGACTGCTGATAGGTACTCCGACTACTGTCGAGCTGTTCGATATCCTTGGCGGTTTGTATGATTTCCTGCGCCATCTGCATGGGCAGTTCTTCGATGCGCTGAATATCCACCAGATAATCTGTAACAATCTTGTACTCCCGCTTCATATCATCCATATGATAAGAAACGTCCACGAGTTGCTCGCAAAAATCGCCAACCGTCTTTCGCTCACTGTTTGACGAAACCGTCTCCCGAACCTCCTTGCGAAGCTCCGGGGTGACTCGTTGCTGCCGGACTGCCTTTTGTATGGCTCGTTTTGATTTTTCTTCTTTCTTTTGTGCTTTCGTGAGACTGCGTCTTTGCTTTCGTTCTTCACGCAAACGTTCTTCTTCCTCAACCAAAGCATCATATTCCGCATCATCTTCATTGAGATATGCTTTGAATTTTTGCAATAAACCCATTAAATCGCTTGCTCCCTAAATTCATCCTTGAGCTGACCGAGTATGATATCCATACGCTTATCGTAATCAATCATATCTTTGTTCATACGGTTATATACTGCACGCTGCAACATAGAGAAAATCGTCATCTCCCGGACATCCTCATTGGAATCTCCGATTTCAAGCATCATATTCTCGAAGTAATCTTCCTCAAGGTCATATTTGCGCATCTCCTGTTTGATGGTTGTTGCATCGTTTCCTGCAGAAAACACAATCAGATAGCTTCGTAAACTCTCTTCGTTTTCATTTAATTCATATGCCTTCAGGAAATACCTCTTTGCATCCTCTATATCAAGATTGTTTGCTGCGGCAACTCCTCGATTGTGATAGATATTTCCTAAAAAGACTTTATCCTGAATATCCTGCTGATTATCCAGAATTTCATCATAGATGGATGCAGCCTTGATATATCTGCGATAACCCAAATAGCTGTCAGCCTTTAGTTTTTTGCGCTGGCTCGATGTCAACCTTCGATATTTCTGCCATGCTTCCACATATTTCTCGATTTCTTCTTCGTTGTAATAATCCCCTGCTTTGAGGATTTCTACAAGCAGATCCTGCGCAAAGCTTGTCTTATTTGAAAGTGCCAAAAGCCTCGAAGCAAGCTCCGGCATATTCAGCTCATCCCGAATCCAGTCAAACAATTTCTCTGACAAAGAAGATTTGCTAATCAGCACCGTATTGTTATAAATATAAAAGCACAATTCTTCATACGTATTGATTTCCACTTTTGTATTCAGAAAGATAAAAGGATGACTCGCTTCCTTTTTTGTGCATAGGATTATTTTTGACATGAAACCTCAAACTCCTTACGGTAAATCTTATTCGTTGTCGGAAACAGCTTGCCGAATCCAACATCTTTGATAATAAATGCTCCATGATGTGGATTGTCATACTCGACCTCCACCGAAAATTTAGACGTTTTATTTGGTCGTTTTGGAATTCCGTGCAGCTTTACCACTTCACGTTCTTCCTCTCCATTCTTTCGATTCCTGTACACCAATGTCAGGCTTTCCGTATCATCCAATATAATGTGAATCTTTCCATGGATGTTATACCATTGACGTCCACCCTTGGCGATTGGAATAAAGCTGTCATCCTCATCGCCGGAAGAAATTCCCACATCATAGATGACATTTTCCTTCGTTTCCACAAAATACTTTTGGTAGAATTCTCCATACTCACCGCCAACTGCCTTGTAGCAGGCACCCTTGGTATAAATATTCTGACCCGCAAACACACGTCTTCCCTGTGTCAAAAGCTCTCTCGATTTATTTAACCATTTCTCAGAAAAACCCAATCCCGTCAGATAGATTGACGAGATATAGGTTTTCTTGGTCTCTGCCGCCACAATCTTTGAAAACGTAATATCCATGAGAATGTTATCTCCTGCAAATGCTGCAAGATTGAAATTCTCCGAATAATCCTCATGTGTCACACTGATGGTTTCCTGCTCATGCCCTCTGGAAATATCAATGCGATAATAATGCAGTCCGTCTGCATTGTAATCAAACAGTCCCACGCTGTTTGTTCTCAGACTCTCATCCTGATTAAAGATATAATAAAGACCACTATCCAGATGACTGGTAATTTCTACCTGTTCCGGCGAAACCCCTAATTCCTTATAAAATGTTGTCAAGACTCGGAACAAATCCTTGTTGTATTCCGGAATTGTGATTACCAGTTTTTTGACAGTTGCACCTTCATAACGGTATAAAAAGGAATCCACGTGCATTTTCAGCATCATCAAAAACAGTTTACGGTATGTGTAGCTGACATTGTCAACCTCGACAGTTTCCTCACTTCTCGCATTTTGAAACAGTTCATCCAACACGACGCCCCGCTCCTTGAAACGTGCTTCAGAAGCTTCAGAGCCCACATACCAGTCACCGGATTCCAAACCGTAAAACAGAATATTCGGCATCATATAGGTTTCTTTATTATTCAATTGGTTAACGGTTTCCGGTTCACGCGTAATATCATTGTAGTAACTAATCTGTGTGGAATCCGAACATAAGTCCATACCGATGTAATATGCCTCTGCCATAATGGACCTCCCTCATGTGTATTAAAGTATTCTTAAGTTCTCCTCAAATAAGTGAACCGTATTCAGGTAGACATCCAATGTCTCTAACAGTTCATTGTCTTCTCGCATCTCCTGATTCACCAGCATGCTATTGATGACCTCAAACCGGTTACAATCCTTGCGGTTAAATGCCTTCGACTTCAAAGATTCACTTTCTACCACATAGGACGAACCATTCACATCATCCGAAATTTCGTATACCAGTCGTTCTCCATGGAAAACCACATATTCCTTGACATACATGCCAGGTATCATCTCATCCAGAATCTCTGTCTTGTATACCAGATTCTGTCTTGATCCTGTGTCAAATGCATAGCGAACCGTCACCTGCTTGCCCTGATCACTCTTGTAAATCAGATAAGTCTTTAAAGTGACATCCTGTGGCAGCTTGACAAAGGACTTAAAGCTCTTATAAAACGGAAGCAATTTTCCGGCGTCCATAAATTTACCAACCGCATCCTTAATCCAGCTCTTTTGATCTGCAGAATAACGGTCGAGCTTTGAGAAGTGATGAAGCATCGCCATCTTGGATACCTCATCCTCGATATTGCCCTTTTGAATCTCCTGGAAGAGACAGTCGAACACGCCACTCGGTATCTGTTCATCCAAAATCAGATAGTTGTGACACGCAAATCGCAAAAATGCCTTTACAACCAGACCTCTGCTTCTTGCTCCGTAATAAGCGGTAAAGATATCATAGATATAATCAACATTACCCATTGCAAACATCATCTGTGCCAAAGTATTTTCAGCTAACAGCGAAATGTCCCTCACACGGTTACGAACGGTTTTAAACAATCCTGCAAGCTCCTCAAGGTCCCCCTTAAAGTGATGCATGATATAAATCAAGATACCCTCATTGACCTTACCGGACTTGTACAAATGAACACAGATTGCCAGCAAGTCCTCGTTTAAGAATCCATTGCTATCCTGCACACCGTAATCCGCCAGACGATACAATTCTTCACTGTCTATTTCATCAAAACCATAAAGTTTTACCGCCTGGAAGGCTTTGTCGAACATGTTCATATCCACCATGTACGCAATCATCACTCTGGCATTTGCATGGTTCAAATATTCGATATCTAACTTTTCCAGATACTTGGACAATACTTCATTATCCAAATTTTCATGGTAATATTCAATAATATTGAGATAAGCCTGCTGCTTGTAGTTGTATGAAATTTCTTCGCAATTTACAATATCTCTGGCAGCATTTACCTCAATTGCTTTTTTAAATGTAAAGTCACCCAGCTGCTCGTAATTGTGTAACAAAACACGGTAATCTCTTGGACTATACTTGCAGCAGATATCCATATATGCCTTTTCATCCACGATACGCTCCAAACGATATGGAATGGATCCTGCGTATCGGTTTCCCATACTATCTTCGAAAATGATAGATGCGGAATTTGACAAAATCTCTACATATGCTTCCCCATTGATAATCGGCACTCGCTGAACCTCTTCAAGCTCCTGATGTGTGACAATGACTGCTCGCACACCACGGTTGAAACAAACCAGCTTTCTGCGGAAGATGATATTAATCAGCTTGCTTGCATACAGTGGGCTTACCGTTTCCGGCTCCAAAAATTCGTCATACAACACTGTCAGGTCATCACTGACTTTGCCCTTGATTATCATATTCTCCATGAAATCCTGCATGGTTGTTGCATATTCATGGTATACCTTCATATGCTGCGACTTGTTGTAGATTACATTTGCATACAGATAGGCAAGTTCTTTTTCTGACAAGGTATTCTTGTAGTTGAGATACATCAATACCGATTGCGGAATCAAATCATATCTCGAGAAATTCATACTCTTGACAAAGCACTCATTCAAACCGATAAACTTTAAATTGCGCTCTACTGCATCCCTGTAAAATCTGTGGTATTTATTATCCAGCTTACCGGCACTAATCAGCATCGAACAGATGCTTCGCAGTACCTCATCGCTCTTTTTCTTGGAATAGATACTGTCCATGATATCGAAAATCTTCGCATCAAATTCACGGAAGGAAGCAGCTAGTTGAATAAACGCATCCACAACCTCATCCGACAGATATTTGTGTCGCAGCCCCCAACGAATGGTTGCAACCTCCAGGTCGGTAATATGCTTAAGCAAAAGCGGATTGTTATTCAACAATTCACACAATTCCAAATACATCAGCGGACTGTTATATCCCTGCTCATACAATCCTTTGATTTCCCGATACAACGCGGTCTGGTCATTGGTATACGTATCATCTACAAACAACAGCAGCCACAAATAAAAGATCTTGTCTTCTTCTGTACGGAAACTGCGACGAATCAGATTTCTCGCACGTTCAATCTCCTCCGGCTTCTTGCTGACCATCGCCTTTAAATACGCATAATAGCAACTCTGCTTTTTATTCATACCGGAGTTGTCCACGTCTGCCTCAATACGCAGAAATTCCTGCTCTACTTTCTCAACATCACCCTGCATAATGTTCATATGCATGGTTCCCAATCGATACAAATCCTCCTCTGGTACATATCGGGTCAGATTGTTGAATGCAAACATCGTAGAACTGATATAATCCCGCAATTCCATGCGGTCCATTCTGTAATCCATATAGGCCTTAACCAAACGCACCTGATTGGTTTTGATTAAATGATTCTTACTTCCTGCCTTGGCCGAAATCGATTCCGTCGCCTTGGCACGGGACAAATGTATCTCGACTTCGATTGTCTGGTATACATTTTCAATAATTACCTTGCCCGATGTGACACCATCCGGAATATTCTCCGGAGAAATCAATACATCAAGCGCAAAAAGATTGCCGTAGAAATCTGCGCTTGTAATCACCTTGCGGGACGGAATAATAAAGTCCTGCGTGGAACGCACAGTAGAACTGCTGTATCCCCAGGTATTCTTGCTGATATTTATCGAAATCTTGGATAGTTCTTCCGGAAATTCCACATTGATTTTTGCCTTGGAAACAGACAATGTCAGCGCACGTTTTTTGTGCACATACACCAGGAATTCTTCCAACGCCTGATTTACAGATGGACTTTCCATCAAGCTCGTATAAATCTGCTTAATAACAGGATCTCGATTGATAAATGTACGTTTGAAATCATCGCGCACAAATACCCTTGCAGCCTCGCCCCAATTGCTCTGTGCCAAGGTTGCAAACTTAAACAAATCATCGATTTTCTGATCGCCGTACTTTACATATGGTGTGGTAATATCAATGTCATACATGATCTTGAATTCTCCACCATCTGTGATTACACTGATATGACCTTTGTAATTTTTTCCTGCTTCCAGACAGGTCGCGTCAAAGGAGAACTTGACGTCAAATTTGCGCGCGATAAACGTGTGCTGTTCAAAACGAAGCATATAACGATTATCATATACCATTGCCTTGATCACGTGATCGTTCTTGCTACTTACGGTAAAGGATCCTTCATATACGGTTCCAGTCTCGATATTTAGTTTTAAATATTTTTCTGATATTTCAACAATCGGTCGATCAATCTGAAATTCACCTTTTGCGTAATGCTCAACAATGCCCTTCATGGCTTCTCCTTTATTTACACGTAAAATGGGAAAGTCCCACTTGTCATTCGTTTTTTTAATGATATAATAAATCTATGAAAGGGTAGTTTTCGCCACTATCCCTTTTATCACAGATTACATTATATCAAACCACCTCTGCTTTTTCAAGACAGGGTTGGTGTTTATCATTGTATGGGAGGTTTCCATGAAGAACGAAACTTTACGTCTCGAGCAGTACGAAACTGTGCGTTATGACCTAAATTGTAACCCTTTCGGAGTCCCGAAAAGTGTTACCAACGAAATCACACAATATCTGCCTATTATCGGTCAATATCCGGATACATATTACGAGCCATTAAAAAATGCAATCGCTGAATATGCAGGCTGTGACAAGTCCCATCTGGTACTTGGAAGTGGACTTTCTGATTTGCTTCGCCTTTTCATTGCTTTACAGGCCCCAAAGAAGGCATTGACACTTTCTCCGACAGCAACCGAATACGAAAAAGTATTATCCATTTATGGCTGTGAAATTGACACCTTCCAATTGGATATAGCCTCCGATTATTGCCCGGATGTGACTGCACTTATCGCACAGTTAGATGAAAGCTACGATATGGTGATTATCGGTAATCCAAACAATCCGACTTCTCAGATTCTCGCCAGAGAAGAAATCGAGAAGATTGCAAAGGCTTGCAAAGAGCATGATATCTATCTTTTGATTGATGAAATGTATATTGAATTCACAGACAAGTATGAAGAAATAACCAGTGTTCCTCTGGTTGCAGATTATGATAACCTGGTCATTTTGCGCAGTATTTCCAAGTTTTTCAGCGTTCCGGGTCTTCGACTTGCTTATGCAATTATGAACAACGAAACAAACATGGCAATCATCAACATGACCGCAACGCCAAACAACATCAGTGTACTTACCGCAGTTGCCGTCACAGCGATGTTGAAAGATCGTACATATATCCGCGAGTCCAAATCTACTGTCTATACAGAGCGCAACCTGATCTTCTCTGCCATGAACAAAAACAGAAAGATTCGTTTGGTAAAACCATACGCCAATTATCTGCTTATGGAGATTTTAGATCCAAACATTACTGCTGCGGATGTTTTAGATCATTGCAGACAAAAAGGACTGATTCTTCGAAACTGTAATGATTTTTCTGGACTGAACAATAAGTTTGTACGATTCAGTGTTATGAATCCATCGCAAAATGATTTGCTTGTAAACACAATTTTAGATCTTTTCACTTAATCTTTTACATCAAAAAAGGCTGTCACCTGACAGCCTTTTTATTATTTACTCTTTATAATTTACGATTTCGTCAATCAGCTTTGGAAGCATCTCATCCATATTTTCATCAGAGAACTGACAGGTTCCAACCTTTCTATGACCACCACCGCCATACTTAAGCATGAGTTTGCCGACATCTACCTGACTGGTCTTGTTGATGATGCTGTATCCAACGGCTGCAGAGCATCCGGCTCCACCCTTGCCGTTGACAATCCATACAGAAATGTTCTGTTCCGGATACAAGCTGTAAATCAGGAAGCGGTTTCCTGTATAGATTGGGTCTACACCACGCAAATCAGAAATGATAACATCCTTTTCTACACGTGTATGTGCTTTTACCATCTCTTTGAACTTCTCGGTCTGCTCCTGATATACCTCGATACGCTCTACAACATCCGGAATTTGCAAAATTTCCTCTGTTGACATAGTGCGACATGCATCCATCAAATTCTCCATCAACTTATAGTTTGGAATTGTGAAGTTTCTCCAACGGCCCAATCCGGTTCTTGGATCCATCAAAAATCCTACCAGAATCCATCCTGTCGGATTCAAAATCTCATCTACCGTAAGGTTTCCGGAATCTACCTTATCCACTGCTTCCATCATATCATCGAACTGTGGAAAACGTTCCTTACCACCATAGTATTCATATATGATTCTTGCACAAGATGGTGTGATACGGCTTTCACCCTTGTATTTTCCTTCGAGCTGATTGCGTTCAAACTCACTGGAATGATGATCAAACCAAAGTCCGCAGCCCTCTACAAATGGAACATTGGCAAGACAGTCATTCTCATCAACAGGAATCAATCCATCCTGCAAATCCTTTGGATGTGCAAATGTCCATGAATCAATGATACCTGCCTCCTTGAGCAAAGCACCACATGCCAAACCATCAAAATCTGAACGTGTTACTAATCTCATATTTTTATCCCCTTTACAAAATATATTTCCATACTATCGTATTTTTCGCCTTTTTTCAAGACGATTCTGTACACAAAACAAATTCCGTTACTGTTCGCACCCTAGCCAGATTATATGCATACATACGTGTTATACAGATAAACAATTCCTGAAACACGTTGTATTCTTCGTTTTTCTGCGCCGCCTATCAACTGTGCTCTCCGCAAACTCGCTATGCTCAAACATGCTCCGAGCACAGTAGCTATGCTCGAAAAACGCGCGAATACTGCCTATCGTTTCATAGAATAGTTTATCTGTATAACACATTTCGCATTGATTGAAATTATCTGGCTGGTGTGCGAACGATACACAAATTCCGTACATGCGATATGATTTGTATATCAATATACCGACAAGACGATAGCGAGCATTTCGTAGTGAGGTTTGTGCTAGCTACCAGCACAAAGCCCATGTTTGAAGTCCGTAAGGACGAGTTTGGGCGACTGCTGGTTAATCAGCGCACGAACCGAACAGAAAGCGGAGCGTGTCTTGTGTATATTGATATACAAATCATATCTGCACTATGTGTTTTGCCCTTGTGTTACACAGAGTTCCTTGAATGTTTTGTGTAATCCGTTTAGTACCCTGCGTTTGTTGGCAGACCACATGGGTGCAACCAAAATGGATTTTGGTCCATCTCCAGTCAGACGATGGATGACGATATCCTTGGGTATTTCCTTCAGACAAGCTGCAATTAAATCCAGATATTCTTCGTATTCCATCACGGATACTTCTCCGGCTTCATATTCTTTGCACAGATCGGTTCCTTTTAATACGTGCAAGAGCTGTAATTTCATTCCAAATACTTTGTGTTTTGGATTGCATACATAGCGTACCGTTTCCAGCATGTCCTCTCTGCTTTCGCCCGGAAGTCCCAGGATGACATGTGTGATCACTTCGATACCGATATCCGAAAGTGCATCGACCGCCTTTTCGTATACCACATTGTCGTATCCTCGTCGTATGCGCCTGGCTGTTTGTTCATGAACGGTCTGAAGCCCAAGCTCCACCCACACAAACTGCCCACGTTCGCAAGCCTCACTCTGCAATCTCTGCAAAACCTCCAATATCCCCTTGGTCTGCTCATAGCATCCGGTTTCCGGGATACCTAAGCAATCCGGTCTGGTCGCGATACTGATTCCTACCACATCCGGATGCTCAAGCGCTGCTTGCCATATCGCCTCAAGATATTCTCTATCTCCATAGGTGTTTGTGAATGCCTGGAAATATATCACAAATTTCTCCCCGACCTTCTTTTGGAACTTCGCCATACCACGTTCGATCTGGCGGCTCACATCCAAAATCCGTCGTGACATACTCTGGCGACCTGCATATTCCTTGTGATAGACCTGTCCGCACCGATGTTCAAAACGCATCGTATCTTCCTGAATCGATACAGCAAAATCGCCACTTCCACCTTCACTACAAAAACTGCAACCGTCATATCCCAGGGTTCCATCCCGGTTCGGACAATTAAGACCTGCGTCAACTGCAATCTTATAAACCTTCTGACCGAAACGGTGTTTCATATATGCATCCAGGGAATAATACGGTTTTCCAAGCCAATCTATCATAATTTTGATTCCTGTTTACCATTCATAGTGATGCAACTGCCCCTGCGCCTCCAAATCCTGAAAGTCCAGCTGTCGCAATGCTTCATACAATATAATGCCTACAGAGTTTGACAAATTTAAAGAGCGTTCCCCCTGTGCCATCGGAATGCGCACACAATTTTCTTTGTTTTCAAGCAAAATCTCCTCCGGAATTCCCCTGCTTTCTGCGCCAAACATAATGTAGCATTCATCTTCGTATTTAACATCTGTATATTTTTGCTTGGATTTTGTCGTTGCCATATAGATTTTCGCCCCTGGATTCTTTGCCAGAAAATCATCGAAATCATCATATCTTCTGACATCCAACCGCTCCCAATAATCCAAGCCGGCACGCTTTAACATTTTGTCATTAAGCAAAAATCCAAGTGGCTCAATCAAATGCAAACGCGCATTGGTTGCTACACAGGTTCTGCCAATATTTCCGGTATTTGCCGGCATCTCCGGTTCATGCAATACAATATTTAACATGACAGTCTCCTTATGCGTTTTTCTCGGCACGAAGCCTGCCGATAAACCGTTCAATTCGTCCCATCGCCTCTTTTAACTGCTCCAGAGAATATGCATAGGAAATTCGCAGGAAGCCTTCTCCACAATCGCCGAAGGCTGTTCCCGGAACCACTGCCAGTTCCTCCTCCTGCAAAAGCTTCGTCGCAAATTCATCACTGCTGATTCCGAACTCTTTGATACATGGGAATACATAAAATGCACCCTTTGGCTCAAAGCATGGCAAACCAATCTCCTCAAATTTCTTGAGTAAGAAGCGACGTCTCTGGTCATAGCTCTCTCTCATACGGTCAATATCGTTATCTCCATTTTTAATCGCCGAAATAGCAGCATACTGGCTTGTCGTCGGCGCACACATAATAGCAAATTGATGAATCTTGGTCATCTGCTCTGCGATAATCTGTGGAGCAAGGGCATATCCAAGTCTCCAGCCGGTCATAGCATATGCCTTCGAAAATCCATTGATTACGATGGTTCGCTCCTTCATACCCGGAAGGGATGCAATGGAGCAATGGCGTTCTTCTCCATATGTAAGTTCTGAATATATCTCATCCGAGATAACAAAAATATCTTTTTCAATACAAATCTGTGCGATTGGTTCCAAATCCTTCTTGGTCATAACCGCACCGGTCGGATTACTAGGGAATGCCAAAATCAAAATTTTGGTTTTGTCTGTAATCGCATCCAGCAATTCCTCTTTTGTCAGTCGGAATTCATTCTCATTTTTGAGATTAATGGTTACCGGCACACCACCGATCATCTGCACACATGGCAGATAGGAAACATAGCAAGGTTCCGGGATAATCACTTCATCCCCCGGGTCAACCATTGCACGTAGTGCAACATCGATCCCTTCACTTCCTCCTACTGTGAGAAGAGCTTCTGATTTATAATCATAGTTCACATCATATTTGCGCGCATACCATTCGCAAATCTCCTTACGAAGCTCGAGCAAACCGGAGTTCGATGTATAAAAGGTCTTTCCTTTTTCCAGCGAACGAATTCCCTCTGCACGCACGTGCCATGGCGTATCAAAATCCGGCTCACCTACGCCAAGGGAAATTGCATGTGGCATCTCACTCACGATATCAAAAAATTTACGGATTCCGGATGGTTTTATCTGTGTTATTGTTGATGATAATGGATTTCTCACGGTGCAATCGCCAGCCTTTCATCATTAGTTGGTGTCTCAAAAACCACTCCGTGGTCTTTATATTTCTTTAATACAAAATTCGTTGAGGTTGCAATGACATCATCAATAATTGCAAGCTGTTCTGATACAAAATGAGAAATTTCACGCAAGGTCTTACCCTGGATTACCACCATAAAATCATAGGAACCGGCAATGAGATATACAGATGTCACTTCGTCAAAATTGCGCACACGGTCTGCAATCTTGTCAAATCCAGCCTCTCTCTGTGGTGTAACCTTTACCTCGATCATGGCAGTTACCATTTCCTCTGCAACCTTGTCCCAATCGATCATCGTATGATATCCGCAAATTACATTTTCATCTTCCATCGCTTTGATATCTGCTGCAACCACAGCCTCATCCACACCAATCATCGCCGCGATATCCGCAACGGTAATCTTGCTGTCTACTTCCAAAAGCTTCAAAATCTGTTTTCTCATATAGGTTCCTCCTAATTTGGGTTTTACTGTCCCTTTGTTTCGTGCTATACTGTCCTAGATAGAGCTGACAAGAAGTCCGATGACCATGGCAAATACCAAAAGGGCGCAGATAATGGCTGCAATCTTTCTTGTTCTCTTCTTGTTACTAAAATCAATTATCATATTTTTTACCTCCGAAAGGATATTTATGGAATATACAGGTCTCATCATCGTTTTTTGCATATTGTCTCTGTGTTTTATCGTCATGCGTACGGTTGCAAATGATAATCGCGCCATGACAAGACGTACCAGAGAGTTCTATGAGAGAGAGCAAAAGGCAAACAGTGTTCGTCGTGCAGACATCTCCACACTTCCATATATCGAGATTCCTCTCGACGAACTACCTGTGGACGCACTCGCAAAAACAAGTAAGCCGGAGTCAAAGCAAAAACTACTGGCACTTTCAAAACAAAAAATCCTGAATCTGTCCATGTATACCAATACAGATTTAAAAATGATGTACGGTCCGGCAAACCTCGAAACACTTTCTGCCTGTGACGAGCACTACCTGCAGCTGATTCATCTGCTTCAAGCGATTGGCGAAACACTCTTAGAAGCAGGTGAAAGAGACGCAGCAGAATCGTTTTTAGCCTACGCCATTTCGATTGGTTCCGACCTGTCAAATACTTATGTGGCCTTGGGTCAAATCTATGCGGATACAAAGAATGATGCAAAGTTCCATGATTTACTTCAGGCATCTAAAAATCTAACCTCTCTATCCGCAAAAAGCATTCAAACCAAACTCAATTCTATCAAATCATCTATGAAATAGCAAGTAACCTACTCTTTTCGCATGCCCAACAGGTGATGCAGAAACTGCTGTGCAGTCCGTCCTGATACACCGCCATGCGAAAGTTCCCACTGATTTGCCTTTAGCAAAAGCTCCTGTTCACTCATACCAAGTTCCGGATGCTTTGCGGCAAGCCCCAGCACAATTGCGTCAAATTCCTTACGCGACGGTTTTGAATAGCTGATGGTAACACCAAACCGGTTTACCAACGACAGCTTCTCCTGCATCGTATCGGAACGGTGCATGCCTTCTCCGGTTTCCATATCGCTGCGGTCGTTCCAGGTCTCGCGAATCAAATGTCTACGGTTTGATGTGGCATAAATCAGCACATTATCGGGTTTGGTTTCCAATCCACCTTCTATCACCGCTTTTAAGTATTTATACTCAATTTCAAACTCTTCAAAAGACAAATCATCCATGTAGATAATAAATTTATAATTACGGTTTTTCACGTGTGAAATCACACTCGACAAATCCCGAAACTGATGTTTGTAGATTTCAATCATGCGAAGTCCCTGCTCGTAATACTGATTGATAATCGCCTTGATACTGGTCGATTTGCCTGTTCCACTATCACCAAAAAGCAATACATTGTTTGCTTTTCTTCCCTGCACAAAAGCTTCCGTATTTTCGATGAGCTTTTGTTTTTGAATCTCATATCCAATCAAGTCATCGAGCATCACACGATCTGTATTGTTGATTGCAAGAAACTCGAGGTTTTTTCCCTCTTCATGTGCGATACGAAATGCCTTATTAAGTCCAAACATTCCCACTCCAAATCGCGCATAAAACTGTGTCATGATGTCAAAAATCTCATCCACGTCCTTGGCTGCACTTACACGGTCGCTGATATCGCGCACCTTTTCACTGACATTTTGGTTGTACATCTGCTCCTTTTTCGGAAGCGAAACGTAATTCGTAATCGTTGTAAAGCAATCAATATCCAGGCTTTCCTCAATCTTTGAAAAATCATAATGAAACAGTTTCTGAAAGATTGCATAATCATGTTTTGCAAAGGAATTTACCGTTCCATTTCCTGCACCCACCTTCTCGCAGGTAAGTGTAAACGAATTCTCATTTGTGATAAGCAAAAACGCCAGGTAATCCTGCCACAAATTCTTATTGAATCCATAGGAAGTCGCCACATCTAAAATCCGTTTGATTTGCTGATAAATCCGACTGACTAATTCTTCTTTTTGTGCCGTCTTTCTCTCCCATGCTTCAAAGATATCCGCCATGGCGTAAAGAATACTATCGTCTCCTAAATCTCGATACAGCACCAGTCCCGGAACCAATTTATACATGATCTTCATCTCCTGTTTCACTATTTTCCGTTTCGTTTGTTTGCGCCATTTGTCCCTGCATTTTTCTGCGAGGGGAGAACATCTTGCGTCGCTTTGTCTCAAGCGGCACCGCATCCTCCGGCACCTGTTTCGCATCCACATCGATTTCTTTGTGCTTGATTCGTCTCAAAATCAGGATTCTGAAATACGAATACAAGACAGAAACCAATGGAATGAATATAAACATACCGACAATTCCCATCAAGTCTCCACCGACCAATACGGCAAGCAACACCCAGATAGCTGATAATCCGATATCTCCTCCAACCAGCTTTGGATAGATGAAATAGTTCTCAATAAATTGGAGCACAAAGAACAAAGCAACAAACCACAATACCTTCTGTGGTTCCACTACCAGAATCAAAAAGCTTCCAATAAACAATCCAATAAATGCGCCAAATACCGGAATCAATGCTGTAAACCCAATCAGGACGCCAATCGTAATTGGATAAGGAATACCCACGATGGCCATCGCAATCATAAACATCACACCCAAAATGATACCCTCACGGAACTGACCGGTAAAAAATTTGGAAAAAGTGGTATTTGCAATCTTACAAAAGATCATCCATTCATCTGCAGTCTTTTCCTTGAACAAAGCATAGCATACCATCTTGCACTGTCTTCCAAGCTTTTCTTTCTGGCTCAGAATGTAGACCGAAAACACAATGCCCACCAGAATATTCGTCACCATAGAGATGATGGACGAGAACAAGGAGACCGTCGCAGTAAACAACGCACTGCCCTTATCCGTAAATAAGCCTGTAAGTTTATTGTAATCCGGTTCAAATTCTGAAATCTTCTGTGTCACTTCCGGGTATTTCTTTGTATACGACATGGCAATATCTTTGACCTTTTCCACAAATTCCGGGAAAAGTTCCCTTACTTTTCCGAGGGTCTCTGCCACTTCCGGTATGACAACAAAGCAAACCAAAACGATAAACAAAACAGCTACAATATAGGCAAGCACCAAACTTATTGGTCGCTTATATTTATAAAGCCTTCCATCTTCCTTCTTGAACAGCGCCTGTTCCATACCCCTCATAGGAATATTGATGACAAAAGCAATTCCACAACCCACCAAAAACGGGAATAGCAACGATATCAAGGCGGAAAATGCCCATCTGATTACGCCCATATGATTGACCAGATATACCAGCAACACCGTAAATGTTATCACAGCGAGCAGTCCTCTCATGATCTGTTTACGCTCTTTCATACCAACACCTCACGTATGGTTTATTTTTTTACATAGGCTCCGGTTGTTTTACCCGGAGCTTTCTTCCCTTTTTTCTGTATCGCGATATTGATTCCATCAATACCTTTATTCTTCCCACTACTTCCGGCTGTCTTTCCGTTCTTTGCCCATCCAAGCCAGCCTTTTCCTTTGACATGTACACGATAATACACATCATATTTTGCTTTATCCTTACCTGTTAACTCGATACGAATTAACTCCATCGCTTTTGTATTCTTCGCGGTTCCGGAAATTGCATTTCCGGTTTTGTAGGGCTGCCACTTGCCTGCGACCATTTTTGTCTTATAGCGGATACCCAGGTTCGAATTACCACTGACCTTAATCCGAATCGCAGCAATCTTCTTTCCTGTGTTCACAGCCCCGGATGCCTTTGCATTCTTTACAGTTGCCTTCCAGCCCTTCTTTTGCACAAAGGTCCGATAGGAAACTGTAACATCCTTTGCAAGGTTTGGAACCTTTGGATTATCAACCTCTGTGGAAGTCGTGGTCTGCGCCTTTTCTCGCTTTGAACGATACCAGTTTCGAATATACTGACCAGCCGGTGTCAAATCATTTTGCGTCCATCCACTCGTCTTGCTACAGCTGTTCTTTATCATGGATGAGCTTCTAAAATCATTTGACAAGCTCCAAACACAATAGCTCACCTTGTTCTTTTCACATCGTTCGAGCCAGATTTTTGCTTTCGCTGTATCCACTGTTCCATTTCCATCTGCCTGCGACAAACCAAACTCGGTTACAAAAACCGGAAGCCCCTTCGCAATCGCAGTCTCGATTTTCTGGCTCAACCACTGATTATGAGCAGGGTCAGATGCATAAAAATGAAAGGTATACATGATATTGCTATATTTCTTATCAATCGGACGGTCTGCCGGTTCATACAAATGTCCGGCACTTCCCAGCTGAGACCAGGTTGGGGTTCCGACAATGATAATCGCATCCTTGTCATATTGGCGAATCGTTGCAATGACTGCTTCTGCATAAGCTTTGATATCATCCCAGCTACAATTGTTCGGCTCATTACAGATTTCATAGATAACATTTTGATGATCCTTATATTTTTTTGCCATCTTTGCAAAAAACTGTTTTGCCTGCTCCTGATAATTTTTTGGATTCGATGTATTTCCATTTAGGATGTGCCAGTCAATAATGGCATACATGCCAAGTTCTGTCGCGTAATCGACACCCTTGGTAACCTCCTGCTCATTCTGCTTCGGATTGGACATATATCCGCCTTCTTCCACATACATGGCAAGACGAATCACACTCGCGCCCCAATCATCCCGAAGCGTGCGATATGCCTCTTTGTTGTTGTACTGCGCATACCACTGCAAGCCGTGTGTACTGACTCCTCGAAGAATCACTGCCTGTCCATTCTTATCCACAAGCTGTGTACCACGAACCGAAAGCTTACCATGTCTTGCTACCGGTGTAGTTGCGGCATCCACATCCGTGCACACTGATAATACTGAGCATGTCAAAACAATTGCTAAAACCATTGAAAATAATCTTTTTTTCTTCCCCATTGTGAACCTCCTATTCTTCCGAAAGCATCCTTTGATAAATCTCTCTTTTCGATACCCCTCTGTCCTTTGCCACCTGTTTCATAGCTTCTTTTTTATCCATTCCCTGATTCATATAGGTATCCATATGTTCCTGCAAGGACAGGTCCTGCCATTGTTTCTGTGATTCCTGCCTGATTTCTTCTCTGGATAAGCCTTCAATCACGAGAATACATTCACCCTTTGGTTCTGTCTGCGAATAATAAACGGCCGCGTCCTTAAGTGTGGTCTGAAAAAACTCCTCATGCTTTTTGGTAAGCTCCCGGCAAACCGTGATATTGCGATTTCCCAATGTGGCACCCAATTCCTCTATCGTCTTGTGCAAACGATGCGGTGCCTCATATACAATCATGGTGCGAGTCTCTCTTTTTAGTTCCTCGAGAATCTCACGACGTTCTTTCTTGTCGGACGGCAAAAATGCTTCAAATGCAAATCTTCTTGTCGGACGTCCGGATGCAATCAACGCATTGATTGCCGCACATGCACCGGGAACCGGAATCACCTGTACACCTGCCTCATAACATTGGCGTACCAATTCTTCACCGGGATCAGAAATACCCGGGGTGCCCGCATCCGTAATCAATGCAATCCGCCTTCCCTGCAGCAGCTTTCCGACCAACACTTGTGCTTTTTCATATTTATTGTGTTCATGATAGCTCGTCATCGGTGTCTTGATTTCAAAGTGATTGAGCAGCTTAATACTATTTCTTGTATCCTCCGCCGCAATCAAATCCACCTCCTGAAGGATGCGAACTGCCCGATATGTCATATCCTCCAGATTGCCAATCGGTGTGGCAACCAAATATAATACACCTGCCATATCTATCTCCCTTGTATCGTTGTTTCCGATTACGATTTGTATCTGTTAAACAAATCTTCTGTATAAGAACCGTCTTTATTATATACAACCAAAGTCGGTTCCACCTTTACCATAGGTCTGCCACCTTTGTTTCCTTCAATCAAAACCATATTTGGCTCTTTATCAAAAAATGGCTGAACCATGCATATACGCTTCGGTTCCAGCCGATATTGCGACATCAGTCGTATGATTTCCGCAAGTCGAAATGGTTTATGTACCATCGAAAAGCTTCCGCCCTCAACAAGCAAATAATTTGCAGCTTTCATAACATCCGAAAGCTCCATCATGATTTCATGTCTGGCAATATTTTTCGGTGTGTTTTCATTTTCCAATCCGTGACTGCCCTTGATATATGGCGGATTGCAGGTGACGGCATGAAAGCTTTCCGGTTCAAACAAAGTGCGAACATCCTTCATATCTCCCTGCACGATTTCAATATCCTCCTGCAGGTTGTTTAACTCCACACTTCGTCTTGCCATATCCGCACTATATTCCTGAATCTCCAGCCCGGTAAAATGTATTCCTTTTTCACGACCTCGCATCAACAACGGAATAACTCCCGTGCCGGTTCCCAAATCAATCACTCGACCTTTTTTTGCTCCGGTTGCAAAATCAGCCAGCAAAACCGCATCCATGCCAAAGCAAAAGACTTCTGAGTTTTGAATGATATGGTATCCCCTGCACTGCAGGTCGTCGATGCGCTCTCCTGTCTTTAATTCCATATCCTCTATGCGTTTCCTTCCTCGCGGTCCATCTGCTCAAGTGCCTCAAGATCCTTAAGTTGTTTGTCAGTTTTTGCATCCCGACGTTCTTTTTTCGAATGGTTTTTTTGATTATTTCCTTTTTTTCTTGGTTTAAAAGACAGGTCATCCACACCATATTCTTCGATCTCTATCGTATCGTCATCCTGTGTTACCTTCAGCTTCACCTTCTGACGCAACACATTGACCGATGCAACCTCGCCTGTCTTTCCGTCCGGCGTGTTTACAATATCACCTATATTGGGCAACTTGCGATTCAAATACTCATATGTTTCCTGCTCATTTGCCAGGCAACACATCAAACGTCCACACACGCCCGATATCTTTGTTGGGTTCAGGGAGAGATTTTGTTCCTTTGCCATCTTGATGGATACCGGTCCAAACTCGCTCAAGTGTGTATGACAACACAGACTTCTTCCGCAGATACCGATTCCTCCCATCAGCTTGGTCTCATCCCGCACACCAACTTGACGAAGCTCAATTCTTGTTTTGAAAACTGCCGCCAAGTCCTTTACAAGTTCGCGGAAATCCACTCTCCCATCTGCAGTAAAATAAAACAACACCTTACTGTTGTCAAAAGCATACTCTGCCCCAATCAATTTCATTTCCAAACCACGCTTTTTAATCTTTTCCTGACAGATTTCCATTGCCTTTTTATTTTTGTTTTTATTTTCTTCCTGCTTTTGCTGATCTTCCTTTGTAGCGATTCGCAAAATCGGCTTGATAGGCCCTTGCAGTTTCGTTTCATCTACATCTCGATTCCCGAGAACCACTTTACCAAATTCCACACCGTGCTGTGTTTCCACGATGACATTACAACCCACATCTATTTTATAGTTCAATGGACTGAAAAAATATATTTTACCGTTTTCCCGAAAACGGACGCCAATTACCTCTTTCATGGATTCCTCCTTAAGCCATATCCTTTAACGTTAACAGCAACAATTCCATTGTTACCTCGAAATTTGCATTCACATTGATTCTCTGTTTTGCTCTCGCAATCGCATCAATCTTGTCTTCGATATTTTTGTATGTGAGCTTTCCTGCCTGTTTCTTCAAAGTAGAAAACTCATTTTTAAATAAAATTTTGTCTACATTTCCGGTAACCTTCAACATCATCGCATCCCGGTACCACATCATCATCAAATCTAAATAATCATTCATAGACATCTTGAAACGATCCATATCTGAAACCGCATGTGCAAGCGTGTCCACATCCATTTCATTGATGTTTTTGAGCACATTCACCACAGAATCAACAATCGCTGCGTATTCATCGTTTGCAGCAAGCTTAATCGCTTTTCCCAAATTGCCCTGCGCAAAATCAAGACAAAAATATGCCTTTTCCTTTGTCAACCCCATGACCTCTCGCAAATATGCGAAAACATCACGCTCGCGAATCGGCTTCGTCTGCAAGATCAGACAACGGGAACGAACGGTGGAAAGCAACTTGTCAAGATTTGTCGTCAACAACATAATCACTGCATATGCAGGTGGTTCCTCAATCGTCGTCAAAATTGCATTTTGTGCCTGTGGATTCAGAAGCTCCGCATCCGGCACAATATAGATTTTGTATCTTCCCTTGTAAGGCTTTGTATCGATGGTATTTAAGATCTGCTCACGCACTTCGTCGACCGTAATCATATTTTGTTTTTCATGTGTGACCATGATAATATCCGGATAATTGCCGGATGCTACCTGCACACAGGACTGACATTTTTCACAAGGCTCTGTGCCACCTTCCTCGCAGGCAAGGGTTGCTGCAAATGCCTCAGCCAATGTCTTCTTCCCACTTCCGGTTTCTCCGCATATGATATAAGCATGACCCACTTTCCCCGTGTCAATGCTATTTTTAAAATGCAAAATTATTTCTTCATGTCCAACAATATTTCTAAATCCCATAGTGAGTCCCTCGCTTTCTATTTCATCTACGTCGATATATCAATCAACAATCCCCTGATGTCATCAATCTTCCCCAAGATTGCCAAATGATCTTTTTCTTCTTTCATCAGTTCCTGCGCCAAATCATCCAGATTCTTATCCACCTCTCGAATGATTCCATATACCCTGTGACGTCCTCTTCGATCCAGGAAATTCTCACGTGAAAACTCGTGGGAATTCGCAGCAACCTCATTCATAAACTCTTTGATGGTGCTTCGATACTTTTTCATATCTTTTATATCCATATGCTTGGCAATTCGCGCACCCTGCTCTTCAATCTCCTTCATCAGGTTCGTAAGCTTCTCTTTGAGTTCGGACTTGTTGATATTGCTGATGAGAGTAAATTTGAAATCCTCATCGGTCGCTTTGTTATTTTTCGGTGCTTCCATCTGTGTCAGTTGTTGTAGCTGATTAATCTTCATTGAGTCCATTTACTCTCCTCCTTCCTGTTTCAATCAAACGATGTATGCTCTTACTTTAGTTTCTGTGACACAAGCTCCACAATCTGCGTGTGAATGGCTTCTATGCTCTGCGTCGCATCTATGGTATGAATCCGCTTTGGAAAACGTTTTGCAAGGTCACGGTATCCCTGCGCTACCTTCTCATGAAACTCTATCGATTCAAGTTCCATACGATCAAGCTCCGCGCGGTCCTTCGCACGCGCCAATCCTTTGACTGCCGGGATATCCAAATGAATGGTAAGATCCGGCATCAATCCCTGAAGTGCAAAAGCATTCAATTCGTAAATCCGTTCAACCCCTAAATTTCTTGCCATGCCCTGATAGACTGCCGACGAATCTACAAATCTGTCGCTGATGACTGCTTTGCCTGCCTCAAGTGCCGGCAAAATCACCTCACTGACAAGCTGTGCTCTGGCTGACGCATACAGCATGGCCTCTGTCATATATCCCATCTCTGTATAGTCTTTGTTCAATATAATTTCCCGAATTGCTTCGCTGATTTTTGTTCCTCCCGGTTCTCTGGTTATGAGTACGTCATCATATCCCTGCTGTTCCAAATAGTTTTTTAAAAGTTCAATCTGTGTACTTTTTCCGGAACCATCCGCGCCCTCTACGGATATAAACATCGCTTTCATCCGTTTTCCTCACTTATCGTATTATGTGTTGTGCCTTCCCTGCAAATTCCTCTCTATCATATACATCGGCAGAAAGGCGCTACTTATACTATACCATTTTCTTTATTTTTTTACTACTGTTTTTTGTTGTGAGAAAAAAGAAAACACATGCTTTTTCACATGTGTTTTCCTAAATTTGTATCTTATTTTTTTGTCATCTGTAAACGAAGCATCGCACGTTTCAGTGCCAATTCCGCACGATTCAAATCACAGCCATCCTCATTGATTCTTCGCTGTGCACGAACCTTCGCCTCCTGCGCACGATGTGCATCGATTTCATCCGGCCACTCCACAGACTCTGCAAGAATGGTAATCCGATCACCGAGAATCTCTGCAAATCCGGAATGGAGTGCGGCTTCCTTTAACCCTTCTTTGCTCTGAATCTTCAGAACACCCGGGGCAATTACCACCGTCATTGGGATATGCTTTGGATACAAACCCAAAATACCCTCAATCGTGTTGAATTCCACAAAAGATGTATCACCCTCATAAAACACGCGCTCCGGGGCAATCACCTTAATCTTCATTGTGTTTTCTGCCATGTAATTCACCCTTTACTGCTTTGCATTTACCTTTGCTACTACATCATCAATGCTTCCTGCATTTAAGAAATAGCTCTCTGGTACATCATCATGCTTACCTTCCAAAATCTCCTTGAAGCTCTGGATTGTGTCTGACAGTGGAACATATTTTCCCGGCAGACCGGTAAACTGCTCTGCAACGTGGAATGGCTGAGATAAGAACTTCTGCACCTTTCTTGCACGTGCAACGACAATCTTATCCTCTTCTGAAAGCTCATCCATACCCAAAATTGCAATGATATCCTGCAATTCCTTGTACTTCTGAAGAATCTCCTGTACACCACGCGCCACCTTGTAATGCTCCTCGCCCACAATACGTGGATCCAGGATACGAGAGGTTGACTCCAATGGATCTACCGCCGGATAAATACCGAGCTCCACGATGGAACGTGAAAGAACGGTTGTTGCATCCAAGTGCGCAAATGTGGTTGCCGGCGCCGGGTCTGTCAAGTCATCAGCAGGCACATAAACGGCCTGTACGGATGTGATAGATCCGTTCTTTGTAGAAGTGATGCGCTCCTGCAATGCACCCATCTCTGTCTGAAGTGTCGGCTGATAACCTACCGCAGAAGGCACACGTCCCAAAAGTGCGGATACCTCAGAACCAGCCTGCGTAAAACGGAAGATATTGTCAATAAACAATAAGACATCCTTTCCCGCTTTATCACGGAAGTGCTCTGCCATGGTAAGTCCGGTAAGACCAACTCTCATACGAGCTCCAGGTGGTTCGTTCATCTGACCAAATACCATGGTTGTCTTATTGATAACACCAGACTCAATCATTTCATAATAGAGGTCATTTCCCTCTCTTGTACGCTCTCCAACACCGGTAAATACAGAATATCCACCGTGCTCTGTCGCGATATTTGTAATCAACTCCTGAATCAGG